>JBBSKJ010000149.1:0-6171 GCA_038256475.1 Micropepsales bacterium
CGTGAAAGCGATGCGCGCCATCGCCGAGGAGGCTTTCGAACTGGTGCGGCAATATAAAGGCTCGCATTCGGGCGAGCATGGCGACGGGCTGGTGCGCAGCGAATTCCACGAAGACATGTTCGGGCCACGCCTGGTCTCGGCCTTCGAAGAGGTCAAAGACACGTTCGATCCCGCGGGCGTGATGAATCCCGGCAAGATTGTGCGCAGCCCCAAGTTCGACACCCGCGACCTGTTTCGCTACACGCCGGATTACAAGGTGCAGGATTTCACCCCGGCGCTGGACTGGTCGGAGTATCCCGGCGCCATCGGCGGCTTCCAGGGCGCGGCTGAGCAATGCAACAACAATGGCGCCTGCCGCAAATCCGAAGGCGGGGCGATGTGCCCCTCCTATCGCGCCACCCGCGACGAGCAGCATGTCACGCGCGGCCGCGCCAACACGCTGCGGCTGGCGGTGTCCGGCCAGCTGGGGGCAGGAGCGTTCACCAGCGATGAGATGATGGAGACGATGCAACTCTGCGTCTCCTGCAAGGCCTGCAAGCGCGAATGTCCCACCGGCGTGGACATGGCGCGGATGAAGATCGAGGTGCTGTCGGCGCGGGCCAGGGAACGTGGCTACAGTTTGCGCGACCGGCTGGTCGCGGGCCTGCCGCGTTATGCGCCGCTGGCGGCCAAATTCGCGCCGCTGCTGAACCTGCGCAATCGCATCGGCCTGCTGCGCTGGTTGTCACAGGCTTTGATGGGCTTCAGCGCCAGGCGCGATCTGCCGCTCTGGCGCAGCGACCGGTTCGATGACCGTGGCGTCAGCTTCGGTCCGGAGGGCGGCCATGAAGTGGTGCTGTGGGCCGACAGTTTCAACGCCGCCTTCGAACCGGAAATCCTGCGTGATGCGCTGAAAGTCCTGACCGGCGCGGGTTATCGCGTCCATCTTGCCGCCCCCGCCGATGGTTCGTCACGGCCGCTCTGCTGTGGCCGCACCTATCTGGCCGTCGGCAATGTCGAAGCTGCCAGGGCGGAAATGACCCGCACACTTGACGCACTGGAACCGTTCTTCGGCCGCGGCGTGCCACTTGTGGGGCTGGAACCCAGCTGCCTGTTCTCGTTCCGCGATGAAGCCCTCGCCATGCTGCCGGGGCCGCAGAGCAAACGCGCCGCCGCGCACGCTCTGCTGTTCGAGGAATTCATTGCCCGCGAGGCCAAGGCCGGGCGCTTCAAACTGAATCTCAAGCCCGCCACATCAAAAGCCATGCTGCACGGCCATTGCCACCAAAAGGCCTTCGGCGCGATGGGCCCGGTGGAAGAGACCTTGAAGCTGATACCGGACCTGAAGCTGGAAAAGATCGAATCCAGCTGTTGCGGCATGGCCGGCGCTTTCGGCTATCAGGCCGAAACCGCCGAAATGTCACTGGCGATGGGCGAACTGTCTTTGTTGCCTGCCGTGCGGGGCGCCGATGCCGGGACCGTGCTGGTGGCCGATGGCACCTCCTGCCGTCACCAGATCGAAGACGGCGCGAACCGCAAGGCGGTGCATGTCGCCAGCTTGCTGGCGGCGCATCTGAACTGATTGATTGAAATCTGTCGCGTGCCCGCTCAAGTCGCTGACGCGGGCGGTTTGGCATTTAATTCGCGCTCTGCGCGAATTAAATGGTGCCGGCTACAGGACTCGAACCTGTGACCCCCTGATTACAAATCAGGTGCTCTACCAACTGAGCTAAGCCGGCCCGTTCGCAAAGGAATTAGCCACAGAGCCCGTTAATGGCAAGTTCCGGCTGTGGACTACCGCTTAGTTTTCGCCGGGACCGTAATAATCCAGCGTGTGGGTCCAGCGCTTTTCCTCGCCGGGCGCCAGCTTGATCGCCATATAGGGTTCCAGGCTCAGGGTGCTGGGGATCGACCACCACAAGAGCCGCGCAATCGGCAGGTCGGCGCGCAGCCTGACGCCAAAGCCGGTCTTGGTGTTGGTGATGCGAAAGTCATTGTCGCTGGCGCTGCCGCCCCAACCGGTCAGGTCGCTGGCGATCTGTTCCTGTCCGGTCATGGCCCGCAGATAGGTCATGCGCGGTCCTTCCAGCTTGATCACATCAGACGGCATCGGCCGGGCATTGACCAGATTGAACGGCGCCACCAGTTCGATGGCTTCATTGCCGGGGCTGAGCGTCGTGAAGTGATGATTGTAGACCGTGGTGTCGATCGGCTTGCTGCCGGTGTTCTTCAGCCGGACCTCAATCGTCATCTGCGGCTTGCCCGGCACCATGGTGACGGTCTTGCTGTGGCTGTAGCCGTAACCCGACGGATCGCCAGAAATCTCCTGGGTGAAGCGGATGCTGTTGTCGGTGGCACGGGTGGTGCGTCGGCCTTCATTCACGATGGGATAGGTGTGGAAGCGGTTATAGGTGTCATTGTCGCGCTGCAGGATGCCGACCCCTATTTTGAGAAACCGGCCGCCGCGGCCCGCCGCTTCAAAACCATTCTCGCCGAACTCCTCCACCGGACCGGCGGCGACATTGTTGTTGTGGGCGACCACGCCGTCACTGTCATAGGTAAAGTTGCGCACATTCGGCGAGGTCTTGGCGAACCAGTAACGGCCGTAGTCGTGCCCCTTATAGGTCAAATGGGTGATCATGCCGGCATGGTCGAAACGGGTGGCGCGGTAAAAGCCGAACTTGCTGGGCACATACACCTTGGCGCTGATGATGCCGTTGGAAATGGTCCGCGACGGCATGTCGTCCAGGTTGCTGGCCGCGCTGGTGCTGTTGGCGGGCGGCGGATCAAAAGGGGCGTTGCCTTGCGCGATGGCCGCGCCCGTCGCTGCCAACACAAAACCAGCCGTGATGATTTTCTTGCGCATTATTTTTCTCCCGGTCCGTAAAAGTCATAGGTGTAGGTCCAGCGCCTGGTCTCGCCGGGCTGAAGCGAAATCGCGATATAAGGCTCCAGGCTGTAGTTGGTGTGGATGGACCACATATTGATTTTCGCAATCGGCTGGTCGCCGCGAATGCGCTGGCCGAAGCCGGTCTTGCTGTTGGTGACGGTGAAATCATAATCCGCCGCGCTTTTGCCGAAACCGTGCATCAGGCTCATGGTGGTCACGCCTTGCGGGATAGGCGCGATATAGCGGATGGTTTTACCCTCCAGCTTCACCAGTTCGGCCTGCAACGGCTTTTCCGCCGACCAGTTGAAGGGGGCGGTGATGACCAGATGCTCGCTGCCGGGGCTCAGCGTCAGGAAGTTGTGGTTGTATACGGTGGTGACGATGGGCTTGCTGCCCGTGTTCTTCATCTCATGGGACATGGTCATCTGGGGCTTGCCCGCGACCAGATCAACCGTTTTCATATAGTGATAGCCGTAGCCGCTGGCCGCATCGCTCAGGTCATGGACGAAATGCGCACCGGTCTTGCTGGACTTGAAAGTGCGCGTGCCCTGGTTTAGCGCGGGCAGGGTGGGGAATTGCAACGGGTTGTCGCTGTCACGCTTGAAGATGCCGATGCCGGGCTTGAGAAAGCGGCCCCCCATGCCGGCTTCTTCATGGCCAACCACGGCGAACTCCTCCACCGGACCGCTGACCGCACAGCAGGCGGTGACGGTGCCCGCGGGCTGTCGACTGGTGTCGCGCGGGTCCACCACATAACGGTCGAACCAGTAGTCGGTGTAATTCTGGCCTTTGTAGGTGATGTGCATCACCACACCCGCATGATCGAAGCGCGTGCCTTTGTAGAGTGATTTCTCTCCCGGCGGATAAACCCGGGCAGACACTTGGCCGTTGTCGATCACCACATGCGGCGCGTCATCCAGGGTCCGGGCGGGCAGGGTACCCGGCTGGGCGAAGGCCGGCGCGCTCAGCGCCAACAGCAGAGCTGCGAGCGCGGCCCGCATCTCAATTCTCTCCGGGACCGAAGAAGTCGTAGGTATAGGTCCAGCGCTTGGTCTCGCCCGGCTTGAGCGCGATGGCGATATAGGGCTCCCAGCTCACATTGGTGCGGATCGACCAGAAATTGATCTGGGCCACCGGCTGGTCGGCGCGGATGCGTTGGCCGAAGCCGGTCTGGGTGTTGACGATCTTGAAATCATAATCGCTGACGCTGTCCCCAAAGCCGGTGATGGGCGAGGTGACGCTTTCGCCTTCTTTCACGGCGCGCAGGTAGCGGAAGGTCTTGCCGTCCACCGCCGCCGCATCGGCCGCAAACGGCTTGCCGGGTTTGATGTCGAAGGGCGCGGTAATGGCGACATTCTCGTTGCCGGTGCCCAGGGTCAGGAAGTTGTGGCAATAGACCTTGGTGTCGATCGCCTTCTTGCCGGTGTTGGTCAGCACATGTTCGATCAACATCTGCGGCTTGCCGGGCACCAGCCGCACCGTCTTCACATAGGAATAGCCATAGCCAGACGGATCGCCGCTGATGTTCTGGGTATAGCGGACGCTGGTCCTGGTCGAACTGAAGCCGCGCTTGCCCTCGTTCAGCACCGGATAGTTATGGACATAGTCGTAGGCAGGTGTGTCGCGCTTCAGGATGCCGACGCCGATCTTCAGGAAGCTTCCGTCCATACCGGCTTCGTCGAACCCGACGGCGCCGAACTCCTCCACCGGACCCGGCGCGGCGCTGGCGGGATGCACCGTCACCTGGCCGTTCTGCCAGATGAAGTCGCGCACATGCGGCGAATAGCTGGAGAACCAGTACTGACCATAATCGGTACCCTTGTAGGTGGTGTGGGCGATCACCCCGGCGCGGTCGAAGCGCGTGCCGCGATAAAAGCCCCCCGGCCCCGGCAGATAGGCCTTTGCCGAGACGATGCCATTGGAAATCTCCCGGTGGGGCAGGCTGTCCAGCACGCTGGCAGGAATGACGCTGGCGGGGGGCGGCGCGGGACGGTTCTGGGCCATGGCGACCCCGGTGAGAATCGCCGCCGATCCCATTGCTGCCATGGTGAAATTCCGCACTTTGCTGCGCATCTTTTGTGTCATTTTTGGCCCCTCGCTTCCCCGCCCGTCCCCTTGTATGAGGACTGGTCCTTTTTCCCGATTTTGGCACTTATATAGCAGATATGAAACGCATCCTCATCACCTCCGCCATCCCTTACGTCGCCGGGGTCAAGCACCTGGGCAATCTGGTCGGCTCAATGCTGCCCGCCGACATTTTCGCCCGCTATTGCCGCAGCCGTGGCTATGACACGCTGGCGATCTGCGCCACCGACGAGCATGGCGCGCCGGTGGAACTGGCGGCGCTGGAAGAGGGTACGCCGGTCGCCGAATATGCCGCCAAGTGGCATGCGGTGCAGAAGGAACTGGGCGACCGCTTCGGGCTGCACTGGGACAATTTCGGGCGTTCGTCCTCGCCCCAGAACCATGAACTGACCCTGCATTTCGCCCGCGCGCTGTGGAAGAACGGCTTTCTGGAAATCCGCGTCACCAAGCAGGCCTATTCGCCCACCGACAAACGCTTCCTGCCAGACCGTTACGTCATCGGCACCTGTCCGCATTGCGGCTATGACCGGGCGCGCGGCGACCAGTGCGAGAATTGCACCCGCGTGCTCGATCCCATCGACCTGATCAATCCGCGCTCGGCGGTGTCGGGCGTTGCCGATATAGAGATTCGCGATTCCACCCATCTGTTCCTGAAGCAGTCGCAGTTTGCGCAACAGCTGCGCGCATGGATCGACAGCCACAAAAATGACTGGCCGTCGCTGGTCACGTCGATCGCCTATAAATGGCTGGACGAGGGCTTGCAGGATCGCGGCATCACACGCGACCTGGAATGGGGCATTCCGGTGCCCGACGACATTGCCGACGGCCAGCTGAAAGGCAAAGTTTTCTATGTCTGGTTCGACGCGCCCATCGAATATATCGCCGCCACCAAGGAATGGGCCGACAAGAGCAATAAGGGCGATGCCTGGAAAGACTGGTGGTACGGCGACGCGGCCAAGGACGTCACCTATTGGCAGTTCATGGGCAAGGACAACGTGCCTTTCCACACCGTGGGCTTCCCCGTCACCATCATGGCCTCGGGCGAACCCTGGAAGATGGTGGACCGGCTGAAGGGCTTCAACTGGCTCAACTATGACGGCGGCAAATTCTCCACCTCTGGCAAGCGCGGCATCTTCATGGATGCGGCGCTGGAGGTCGCGCCCCCCGATTACTGGCGCTATTACCTGATCGCCAACGCGCCGGAAGGCAGCGACAGC
>JBBSKJ010000150.1:0-6148 GCA_038256475.1 Micropepsales bacterium
GATGCGCGCAGCGGCGCACTCAAGAAACTCAACACCGTGGACTCAGGTGGCATCATTCCCTGCTATATCAGCATCCATCCTAGCGGCAAGTTCGCCCTGGTCGCCAACTACTATGGCGGAAGCTTTTCGGTCATCCCCATCAAGCCGGACGGGAGCCTGGGAGAAGCCACCGATGTGGTGAGGCCGGGCGGGCCGACCAACTCCGCCAGCGCAGTGGACGCGCCGCCGGGGCAGGGGCGGTCCGAGCCGAACCGCGGCACCCGCGGTCACATGATCGCCACCGATCCCTCCGGCCAGTATGTGGTGGGCAACGATGCCGGCCGCGACAAGATTTTCGTCTGGCGGCTGAACACCGACACCGGCAAGCTGAGGGAAGTCTCCGTCACCAACGCGCTGGCCGGTTCGGCGCCGCGCCATTTCGGCTTCTCGCCCGACGGCAAGACGCTTTACCAGATCGGGGAATATAATATCCGCCTCACGACCTATGACTTCGCCAATGGCAAGCTGACCCAAAAGGGAAAGAGCATCTCGGCCATGCCGGACGGCTATCAGGGCAGCGGCTCGGCATCGAACCTGGTGGTCTCCGCCAGCGGAAGGAACGTCTATTCCGCCAACCGCACCCATAACTCCATCGCCACCTTTGCAGTGGGCGCGGGCGGCATTCCGACCAAACTCACAACGACCGCGACCGAGGGCGAACACCCCCGCAGTCTGATCATCGATCCTACGGCCAAGTTCCTTTATTCGCTGAACCTGCGGGCCGACAGTATCGCCACCTTCCGCATTCAGCCCAATGGGGTGCCGCGCTTCACCGGCAAGTTTCTGGCGGTGGGCGCGCCGGCCATGATGGTTTTCCTTCCCTGACCACAGCATAAGGTGCCGCTCGATGGACACGAAGCAAGTACAGCCGGAGCACCGCGGCCTGGGGTTGGCCAGGGGCCTGGAGCAGGTTCGCTAAATGCAACGCAGACATTTTCTTGCAGGGAGTACCGCCTTGGCGGTGACGACGACCATGGCAGACGCACAATCACTGGCTGACATTCCGATCATCGATACCCATATCCATCTGTTCGACGCCCGCCGTCCCCAGGGCGTGCCTTATGCCGGCTCGGCGGCGTGGAAAGCGGAAACCGGCGGCGTTGCCTTACCGGCGACCTATCGCAAGCTGGCCGAGCCGCTGAACATTGTCGGCGCCATAGAGCTGGAAGCCAGCCCCTGGGTGGAGGACAATCTCTGGGTGCTGGACCAGATGGCGACCGACACGCTGTATGTCGGCACGGTGGGCGACCTGGAACCGGAAAAGCCCGACTTCGCCGAACTGTTCGACCGTTTCCGCAAGAACCCGATGTTCCTGGGAATACGCTGCGGCCTGATCTGGGGCCGCAATGTCGTGGCGCAGGCCGACGATCCCAAATTCATCGACGGCCTGCGGCGCGTCGCTGATGCGGACCTGGTGATGGACACAGCCAATCCCAATCTCGCCCTGCTGAACACCATGGTGAAGCTGAACGACAAGATCCCCAATCTGCGCATCATGTGCGATCACATGATGCACTACATCCCCAAGCCGGAAGAGCGCGCCGCTTACAATGCCGTGCTGAAGGAAATCAAAAGCAGGCCCAACATCTGGGGCAAGCTGTCGGACATGGAGAACCGCGATATTCCCGCCCGCGGCCTGGCGCAGGTCAAGGACCGGCTGGACGAATTGATGGACTGTTTCGGCGAGGACCGGGTGGTGTTCGGCACCAACTGGCCCGAAACCTGGGGCGTCGCCACCCCGGCCCAGATCGTGGCGCTGGCGCGGGCCTATTTCGCCACCCGAACGCGCGCCGAGGCGGAGAAGTTCTTCTGGAAGAACTCGCTGAAATTCTACAAGTGGAAGAAGCGCGCCCCCAACCAGCCGTCTCTCTGATTGTCATGCCCGGCGAGCCGCGAAGCGGCGAGGGAAGGGCATCCAGTTTTGGAAAGATGGATTCCCTTCCCCTCGCATTGCTGACGCAATGCTCGGCCGGGAATGACAGGGAGGTCAGCAATATTTCGGCGGTCACACGCGCCTGTCCTGCGCCTGTCAGCCGCCCGTCGTGCATGCCGACGCTTGACGAAGGCGCGGCGCTGATCGATAAGCGCCCCACGTGCAAGGTTAGGGAACGCGGTCTGATACCGCGGCTGCCCCCGCAACTGTAGCCGGCGAGCGAAGTCCGAACGACCACTGAAATCCCCTCTGAAAACGGAGGGATTTTGGGAAGGTGGACCAAGCAGCGACCCGGAAGCCAGGAAACCTGCCTCGCACTGTCGTCTTGTATCCGGCCGGGGTGCGCGGGATGCAGCGGGGTGAACCGCAGCGGCGACGAAGTGGAGTCGTGCGTGCGGGGGCCAAAATCCCTTTTCAATACCGCATGTCGGCTCCTGAGCCAGGAGACGATCCATGTTGAAATCCATACTTTATACGACCGCCGCCATTGCGGCCCTGACGGTTGCGGCCAGCGCCCAACCACGCCTGAATGACGAAAAGGTGGTGGTCGTCGCCACCCGTGTTGTTACCCCGGTGGAGCAGGTTGCCAGCAGTGTCACAGTGATCACCGCCGCCGACATCCAAGCGCGGCAACACCGTTCGCTGCCTGACGTGTTGCGCCAGGTGCCGGGTCTCAATATCGCCCAGACCGGCGGTGCCGGCGGACAGACCTCGCTGTTCATGCGCGGCACCAATGCCAATCACGTCAAAGTGCTGCTGGACGGCATCGACATCGCCGATCCGTCCACTCCCAGCGGCGCGGCGGACATTTCCAAATTTCTCGCCGGCGACATCGCCCAGGTGGAAGTGCTGCGCGGGCCGCAGGGCGCGCTTTATGGTTCCGACGGCATTGGCGGCGTGATCAACATCATCACCAGGGCGGGCGAGGGGCCGGCGCGGTTCACCGCCAGCGCCGAAGCAGGCTCGTTCGAGACCTTCAATCAGACGGCGGGCGTGTCGGGCTCCTATGGCAAGCTCAGCTACGCCGCGACGGTGCAGCATCTTCATGCCGGCGCCACGCCGGTGACGCCGCTGAATCTGTTGCCCCCGGGCCAGCGCCGGATCGACGATTATTACGACAACCTCACCGCCAGCACGAAACTGGGCTATGACGTCACCGACAATTTCGATCTCGGCCTTGTCGCGCGCTATTACAACACGCTGGGCCGCGTCACGGGCGATGCGTTCGATTTCGTTACCTTCGCGTCTTTCCCGTCGCCATCCCAGACCCGCATTTCCTCCATCGGCTATCAAAGCCGCGCCACTGCGCATCTGGTGCTGTGGGATGGGCGCTTGGACCAGACATTGGGTCTGGCCTATGGCAGCACCATCACCGCGACCCAGGACCCCGACAATGGCGACAGCCGCGCCATCGGCGACCGCGTCAAGCTGGACTGGCAAGGCAATATCGCGGTGACGCAAGGCCAGACTTTGGTGCTGGGCGCGGAGACGGCGCGCGATGCGCTGCATCCGGGCCTGTCGTTCGGCTTTCCCACCACCCTGTCGCGCGGCATCACCACCAATGCCGGCTTCGGCAGCCTGCAATCGGATTTCGGCAACGGCATCCATACCAGCGCCAGCATCCGCTATGACGACAACAGCCGTTTCGGCAACAAGCTGACCTGGCGCCTTGCGCCATCCTGGGAAATAGAAGGCACGGGCACGCGCCTGAAAGCCAGCTTGGGAACCGGCTTCAAGGCCCCGTCGCTGCAGCAGCTGTTCGGCACTTTTGGCGGCAATCCGCTGCTCAAACCCGAAACCAGCTTCGGCTATGACGTCGGCGTGGAACAGAAATTGCTGGGCGATACGCTGACCGGCGGGATCACCTGGTTTCACAACGACATCGAGAATCTGGTCGTGTCGGGGCCTGCGCCCACTTTCATCCTGGGCAATATCGGCCGCGCCCGCACGCAGGGCGTGGAGAGCTTCATCGCCTGGAAGTTTCTGGAAACGCTGACTCTGCGCGGCGACTATACCTATACCGATGCGATTGACGACCGGACCGGACTGGCGCTGCTGCGCCGGCCGCGTCACAAGGCCAGCGTGAACGGAAGCTGGCAGGCGACGCAAGACCTGCTGCTGGATGCGACCTTGCTCTATGTCGGGCCGCAGATTGACGGCAATCGCGACTTCTCAGTGCCGCGCTTCAAGAAGGGCGGCACGGCGACGGTGGATTTCGCCGCAAGCTATCGTCTGACCGAAAGTTTCTCGGTCTTCGGCCGGCTGGAGAATGCCTTCGACAACCACTATCAGGCACCGGAAGGCTTCCTGCGGCCGGGCATCGGTGGTTTTGCGGGCATCAAGGCGAACCTTTAGGATCGCAGCATGAAGCATGGGATTTGCGCGGCCGCTGCTTTGCTCCTCGTGGTGGGGCAGGGGGCGGCCGCGCAACCCAAACACATAATGTCGCTGAAAATCTGCACCGACGAGCTGCTGCTCGATCTGGTGGCGCCGGACCGTATCGCGTCTGTCACCTTCATGTCCCAGGAACCGGCGGCACTGCGCCATTGGCCGCAAGGCGCCAGGGTCAAAGTCAATTTTGGCTCGGCTGAAGAAATACTGGCGACCCGCCCCGATCTCATTCTCACCGATCCCTTCATGGCGCCTTCCATGCGCCAGTTGCTGGCCAGGACCGGCGCCAGAATCGTGGAAGTGCCTCCGGCGGAGAATTTCGAACAGATTCGCAGTGTCACCCGCATGGTCGCGAAAGAGGTGGGCGCTGAGGCGCGCGGCGAACAGCTGATCGCGCAGATGGATTCCGATCTTCGCGCCATCGCCGCCAACCGGCCAACAAAGCCGTTGCGCGTCGCCGAATGGGGCAATGGCGGCTATGTCCCGGGCGCGGGCGGACTGTTCAGCACCATGTTGAAAGAGGCGGGCGCCGTCAGTATCGAGAACCGCGCCATGGGATTTTATGACGTGGAGGCGCTGATCGCGGCCAAGCCCGATCTGCTGGTCTATGGTGATACCTATCGCGGCATGGCGTCCTTGCGGTCGGATCAGGACAATCATCCCGCCTTGATGAAGCGCTTTGACGGCCGCCGCATCCGCTATGCCTCGCTCTATGGCTGCGGCGTGCCCAGAACCGCGCACATCACCCGCCAGATGCAGGCCGACATGATCGCGGCGGCAAAACGATGACCCGTCTCAATATCTCGCTTGTTTTTCTGGGCGCTCTGGCCTTTGCCGCGTCTCTGCTGGCGGGCAGGGTCGCGCTGCCGCCCGAAGCGCTGCTGGATATTTTCAACAATCCTGACAGCCTGGCCGCCACCATTGTCCGCGATATCCGCCTGCCGCGCACCGTGCTGGCGCTGGTGGTGGGCGCGGTGCTGGGACTGTCGGGCGCCGTGCTGCAAGGCTTCACCCGCAATCCGCTGGCCGAACCGGCGCTGCTGGGCGTTTCCAGCGGCGCTGCGCTGGGCGCGGTGATCGCGATTTATTTCGGCCTGGCGGCGCTGTCGCCGGTGACAGGCCCCTTGATGGGCATGGTCGGCGCGCTGGCGGCCTGTGCGCTGACATTCGCGCTGGGCCAAGGATTATCAAAGGGTGGCACCGTGGCCCTGGTGCTGGCGGGCGCGGCGGTTTCCAGCCTGACCGCGGCGGGCATCGCACTCGCCTTGAACTTCGCGCCCAATCCCTATGCCGCCTATGAAATCATGTCCTGGCTGCTGGGTTCGTTGGCTGACAAGAGCTGGACCCAGGTTGTGCTGGTGCTGCCCTTTGCGATCCTGGGCTGCGGCCTGCTGGCGCTGACGGGCAGGGCGCTCGATGCCCTCAGCCTGGGCGAAGCGCAGGCGCAGAGCCTGGGCATCAATCTTTTTCGTCTGACGGCGCTGGTGGTCGCTGGCACGGCGCTGTCGGTGGGCGCGGTCACCTCGGTGGTGGGCGCAATCGGTTTCATCGGACTTGTCGCTCCGCATCTGGTGCGACCTTTGGTTGGCTATGCGCCGCGCCGTGTGCTGCTGCCGTCAGCGCTGGCAGGCGCGGTGCTGTTGCTCTGTGCCGACATCGCCGCCCGGCTGGTCCACACCAATCCCGAACTGCGGCTGGGCGTCTTCACCAGCCTCCTGGGCACGCCTTTCTTCTTCTGGCTGGTGGTCCGCATCCGCAAGGTGGCGCCATGACCATGTTGGCGGC
>JBBSKJ010000151.1:0-6097 GCA_038256475.1 Micropepsales bacterium
CATATTCCAGCGTGCGTGTCGGCTCAGCCCCCACCCGATCGATCAGCCCAGGCAGCAGCGGCGCCAGTTCGGCCTCGCTGCCTATGAACACGATCAGCACGAAGATTTGCGGTGCCTCGCCTTTGCGGTTCGACGCCATCCGGCAATAGGACCACAGTGCGTCCGGCGCGGCGGGGGCCCATGTCTGCCAGGACTGAATCACTTTTGATGCGTGCGGCCAATCCCACTCCAGCAACAGCGTGGTGATGTTCTTCAACGGATGTGTCTGAAACTGGAACGAGGTGGCGATGCCGAAATTGCCGCCGCCGCCGCCGCGCGACGCCCAGAAAAGATCGGAATGGTTCTGCGCGTCGCAGGTGAGGATTTCGCCAGCGGCGGTGACGATCTCGACTTGCCTGAGGTTATCGCAGGTCATGCCATAGGCCCGGCCCAGCATGCTAATGCCGCCGCCCAGCGTCAGCCCGGCGATGCCGACCGTGGGGCATGAGCCGCCCGGCAGCGTGCGCCCCGCCGCCGCCAGCCCGGCATAGACATCGATCAGCTTGGCGCCCGCGCCGATGGTGGCGATGTTCGTGCCGGGATCGACGCTGACCTGGTTCATGGGGCCGACATCAATCACCAGGCCGGGGCCGGTGGACCAGCCGGCATAACTGTGGCCGCCGGAACGCGCATGGATGGGCGTGCCGCTGCGGCGGGCGAAATCGATGCAGGCGCGGACATCCTGCGCGCTCTGGCACTGGGCAACAGCGCTGGGGCGAATGTGATCGAAGCGGGTGTGATAAAGCTTGCGGCTGATGTCGAAGGCGGGCGCATCGGGAAGCAGCAATTCGCCCTTCAGCCCCGCTTTAAGGTCCGACAGGGTCGGCTTGACCGGCGCGCAGGACGCCAGCAACGGCGCCGCCAGACTGCCCAGAACGAACTCGCGTCTTTTCATGGCCCCGCCCCCGGTCCGCCCCACTTCAATACCGCTCTGTGGGATTCTTGGGAAGGGCGCGGGCTCGGTGCGGTCACGATCCAAAAGAAAAGGGCCGGAGAAATCCGGCCCTTTTCGTTTGAGTCGCGCGGCAGCCTTGCTGGCTACGGCGATAAGGCGTGCAACGTTTTCTGAATATCCGCGATGGACGCCTTGGTCAGCGTTTTGCCAACCTCAGCCGTCATCCGCTCCTGTACCTCTTTGTGCAACAGGGGGCGTATCTGACCCAGGGTCTGCGGATCGGCAATCAAGGCGATGGCGGCAAAATCGCCGCTATGGGCCCGGCGATACAATTCCTTTGCCAACTGCTTGGCGAAGGTGGCCTCATCCGTCTCCTGATGGGATTGCTCGACAGGCCGTCCGCCCGAAGGTCCATCACCGGGCAGGTTTGACGGCTTCAAATCGCCCTCGGCAGACAGCTCTATGTTGAGGGCGTTGCCAGTATTGCGAAAGAATCGCGCGCCCGCACCATCGGTTACGACGACCAGTGCCTTGTGCGGTATCTTTTCAGCCATCATTTCGCTCCTTCATGTTTATCGGGGGCCATTTATCTCGCGAGATGCGCCCCGCTGAGATTATCTCCAGCCTCCGTCGGTAACGCCTGGGTCCGCGCTTCGATACCGTGATCACGGTGCTTCGGAACAGGAACTGCTCACGCGCCTGCGCTTTTCCTTCTCGGGACTGTGGGCACGAACTCAATTGGAGAAGTTCCCATGCGTCTTGTTCCCAGGTTCCTGCTGATGTCCTGCGCCGCTCTTGCCTTCGGCGCTACCCAGGCCAGCGCCGAAGTCCACCAGACCGGGTCGGTCAACGTGCCGGTGGACCGCTTTGCCGATGTGAGCTGGACCCGGTTCGAGGGGCCGGTGAACCGGCTGCGTTTCTATGCCGACAATGACACGGTGAATTGCGAGCATATCACCGTCACCTACCGCGACGGCATCAGCCGCGAAGTCTATCGCGGCACCATCCCCATGGGCGGCTACACCACCGTCACCTTCCCCGAGGGCGACAGCCGGATGCGCGAAGTGGCCTTCGCCTGCAAAGCCCAAAGTGTCGACGGCGCGCGGATAACCTTCACCGCTTTGTCGGAAGGCCAGACCTGGGCCCAGCGCGAACTGCCCCTGCAACGCCGTGCCAACGCGATCGCCGATACGAACTAGCTTTTTTCGCCAAAAGTTCCCTCGGCGGGCGCCATTTGTAGGACGCGCAAGTTCGTGTGATAGGGTCCCGGCAAACGGGGAGAGCCCTTTACGTGACTGAGCAACCGACCCTTCCCGTCTGGACCGAAGGCCATCTGCGGCTGGCGATTGACGCCGCCGGGGTCGCGCTGTGGTCGTGGAACGTCGATACCGATCACCTGACCATGGACGCCCAGGCCTTCAAGCTGTGGGGCGTTCCCCCGAGCACCGAGGTCTCGTTCGAGACCCTGTCGGCCCACATCCATCCCGCCGACCGGGACCGCGTCCGGGCCGCCTTCGCCGCCACCCGCGCGGTGCTGGGCGCCTATGAAATCGATTTTCGCATCATGGTGGGCGAGGAAGTGCGCTGGATTTCCGCCCGCGGCCAGGGCGATGATTCCGGCATCGTCGGCCGGGTCATGTTCGGCATCTTCCTCGACGTCACCGGCCGCAAGCAGGCCGAAGAGGGCCATGAGCTTCTGGCCGGCGAAATGAGCCACCGGGTCAAGAACCTGCTGGCCATCGCATCGGGCCTGACCACCATCACCTCGCGGTCCGCCAAGACGACGCATGACATGGCGCGCGAACTGACCCAGCGCCTCACCGCGCTGGGGCGCGCCCATGACCTGGTGCGGCCCCTCAAAGGCAGTGAAGGCCGCGCCGCCCTGCTGGGCGACCTGATCTCGGTGTTGCTGGCGCCGTATGACGATCTGGGGGCCTTCAGCGGCCGCATCCGGGTCTCAGTGCCGCGCATGGGGGTGGGCGAAGCCGCTGCCACCACCCTGGCGCTGGTGATGCACGAGCTGGCAACCAACTCGCTCAAATATGGCGCCTTGTCCTCGCCCAACGGCGTGCTGGACGTGTCGTGCGACCCCGGCGGCGATGACATTACCGTGGTGTGGACCGAACAGGGCGGCCCCGCCGTGGTGGCGCCGGACGGCGATGGCGGCTTTGGCAGCAAGCTGGCGGAACGGGCGATGGCGAACCAGCTCGGCGGTTCGCTGGAGCGCAGCTGGGCACCGGAGGGTGTGGTCGTCACCCTGCGCATCAACAAGGCGCGCCTCGCCGCCTAGCCCGGCGCATCCAGCTTCATGATTTGCCAGCCGCGTTTCTTCAATTCGGACTGGGCGGCGGGCGACAGCGCGCCGACGGACGCGAACAGCTTGGGCCGTTTGGGATGCTGCGCGGCGGCTTCGGCGCTGAGCCGCGTCAGGCTGCGCGACACCGCATCGGTCCAGAACAGCGCGTCGAACGGAAAGGCCGCCACCAGCCGCCCCGCTCCGTCGATGTTCAGCACGAAGCCGGAAACCGGCACAAAGGCTTTCAGCGTGCCCAGCTTGGCGCTGTCCCGCGCCAGGAGTTCGGTGCGGAAGCGGTTGAACTTGGCGACATCGAAGCTGAAGGCGGTGGCGGCGTTTGCGACAAAAGCATTCACATCGCTGGCACCCAGCCTTTCCAGCGCCTCGGCCATCGCGATGGCGTCCGCCGGGGAATAGAAGCGGTTGGCCGCGAAACTCTTGACCACCGCCGCATCGACGCCCAGCGCCGTAAGCTTCTTGATGACGATCTCGGTCACTTCGCGCGCGGTACGGCTATAGACCATGTCCGACACGTTTGAGGCCGTGGAGGCCGAGCTGGCCGCGAGGCCCGCCCCGCCGGTGATGAAAGAAATTCCGGCGGTGACCGGAAGACTGCCCAGCGCGGTGACCTGCGCCACATCCTTGAGGCCCGCGCGCAGCGGCGAATAATCGGAATAGGGATCGACCTTCAGTTCCAGCGCCAGCTCGCGTTCGACCTTGGTGACGCCGGTAATGCTGTCAATCAGCGGATCACGCCCCCCGCCGGGATTGCTGGCACCCGCCACAACCGTGTCGAACATCTTGCCCACGCCCGACAGCAGGTTGCCGACCGTTTCAAACGGATCAAGGACAAGATCGCGGCCAAAACGGATGGGTGCGAGCCCCGCCTTCAGTAGCGCGTCGCCGAACGCCTTGGAGCGCGACATATTCTCGAGCAGCGCCAGGGCGCGCAATTCCTGCGCCCGATCCTTCATGCGCCTGAGGCCATTGACCTGGAACGCACCGTAGGAGGTGTTGACGGTGAATATCCAGACAAAGCCGTCGCTCTGCACCACGGGGGAGACCGTCCAGTTGTCGCCCTGGGCGTCGGCGCCCAGAAGCACCGCCGCATCGCTGCGCGGGGCCTGTTCCAGCGCCGTCGCGGGCCCGCTCGCCAGCAGTGCAGCAATCAGAACAGTCGCAATTTTGGAAGCGCCACGCATGAGATAGTCCTCTGCGTCCAGCCTTGGCGCATCCGTATAACGCGCGGGGCAGGCTTGTGGGTACAAAGACGGCCTGCGGGGCTCGCGGCGAGGCAATTTTCGGTGCAGACTGTCTGATAAACATAAGGGAGACACCCGGATGCTCAGGACCATGTTTACCGCCTTGGCGCTGCTGATGCCGTGCGCCGCACTTTTAGCGCCCAGTGCCGCCTGGGCCGATATCACCGTCATCACTTCGGGCGGCACCAATCCGGGCCTGCGCGCGCTGGTTGCCAAATGGGAAGCCGAGACGGGCAAGAAAGTCACCATCGTGGGCGGCACCGTCACGCGCGCGCGCGACAATGTGAAGAACATGGTGCCTGGCGACCTGGCCGTGCTGCCGGAGCCCCAGTTCAGTGAAGTCAGCGCCAACTTCAGGCCCGGCAGCACCGCGCCCATCGGCCGGGTGCATTTCGGCCTGGCGGTGAAGGCGGGCGCGCCCCATCCCGACATTTCCACCCTGCCCAAGTTCATCGCTGTGCTGAAGGCCGGCAGCGGCGTCGGCTTTACCGATCCGGCGCGCGGCAGCGCCGCGGGCAAGTGGGTCGCCGACCTTTTGGCGCGGCCTGAATATGCCGGGGTCACCCCTCGTCCCATCGCCGGCATGCCCGGCCATGCCATCGCCCGCGACGGCATCCAGTACGGCCTGGGGCCCATTTCGGAAGAAGTCACGGTTCCGGGCGTCGAAGTGGTTGGCGTGCTGCCCAAGGAAATTGCCATGCACTTCGACTATTCGGCGGGCGTCTTGAACCATGCCACCCAGCCCGATGAAGCGGCCCAGTTCCTGGCCTATATCACCCGGCCCGAAGCACGCGCCGCCTGGAAGGAGACCGGGGTCGAGAACCCGTCCTGAACAGGATTGCCTGAAAACAAAAAGGCCCGGAGTGATCCGGGCCTTTTCTTTTTGCGTTTGGAGACGCTTGAAAATCAGTAGCCGTTGAAGAAGTCGATCAGCCCGCTGGTGTCGAGATTGAAATTGTCGTTGTAGGTGTAGTGGTTGTTGCTCTGGTTGCCGTTACCATTGCTGTTGCTATTGCCGTTGCTGTTGCCGTTCGAGTTGTTGTTGTTATTGCCGCCGCCGCCACCGCAGCCATGGTTGCAACCGCCACCTCCACCGTGACCGCCGCCACCATGGCCACCACCATGATGACCGCCGCCCGAACCACCGACGCCGTACTTCCACACATTGGTGGTGCGGATGTTGACGTCCTTGTCGACCCGCACATAGCTCGATGTGTCGATATTCTTGGAGGTGTCGATATAAGAACTATTGTCGATATGCTTGTTCACCGTCACGGGCGCATGCACATTGACGCGGGAATTGACGTCAATATTGACGGCGCGGTTGACATTGTTGGTGATGGTGACCGGCGCGAAGACATTCATCCCCCCGCCCATCTGCGGCCGCCCGCCGGAACTGTGATAGCCGCCTGCCTGGGCCGCCAGCATGCTCGTCATCATCCCCGCACCGGCCAGTGCGGAGGTCATCAGTAAGGATCGTCTGCGCATGGATACCCCTTTCGCCAGACATATTGGTCCGGTGAAATGGCTTCACGCTTCATGCCAGCCAAATCGCGCCGCGGCGGGCGGTTTTCGTGCCGGGACGGCACAGAAAAGCGGTGCGAA
>JBBSKJ010000152.1:0-5978 GCA_038256475.1 Micropepsales bacterium
CATGCTGGCGGTGATGTTTGCCATACTCGTCTCCATTCTTGCCCGCACGCGCCTTTCTTCGAGAGAAAGTGCGCGCGGGCTCTATTTCGTAAAACTTAAGCGGTGGCCGGTTCGGCGGGGGCGGGCTGGGCGCCGACGTCTTCGATCTCGGCAGCTTCGCCCAGGTCCACACCGGCTTCGGTCTGGCCCTGGCTGAGGCCGTCGATAACCGCGCGCGCGGCCAGGTCGCAATACATCGCGATGGCGCGGGCGGCGTCGTCATTGCCGGGGATCGGGAAAGCGATGCCGTCGGGATCGCAATTGGAATCCAGGATGGCCATGACGGGAATGCCCAGCTTGCGGGCTTCGGCGATGGCGATGGCTTCCTTGTTGGTGTCGATCACGAACAGCAGGTTGGGCACGCCGCCCATTTCCTTGATGCCGCCCAGCGAACGTTCCAGCTTGTCCTGCTCACGCAGCAGGCCCAGCAGTTCCTTCTTGGTCAGGCCCGACTGTTCGGCGGTCGACAGCGTCTCTTCGATCGAACGCAAGCGGCGGATCGAATGGCTGATGGTCTGCCAGTTGGTGAGCGTGCCGCCGAGCCAGCGATGGTTCACATAATACTGGGCGCAGCGCTTGGCGGCCGCCGCAATCGGCTCGGACGCCTGGCGCTTGGTGCCAACGAACAGGATGCGTCCGCCACCGGCAGCGACTTCGCGCAGGGCGACAAGCGCCTGGTGCAGCAAGGGCACGCTCTGGGTCAGGTCGAGAATATGGATGTCGTTGCGCTGCCCATAGATGAAGGGCGCCATCTTCGGATTCCAGCGCTGCTGGCGGTGGCCGAAATGGGCGCCCGCTTCGAGCAGTTGGCGCATGGAAAATTCTGGCAAAGCCATTGATCAGTCTCCTTTACCGGTTGGCCAGATGCGCGGGTTACCCCCCGTCCTTCATTTAAGGAAGAGGAGCACCGGACGGCGACAGCGGAACACCCGCCGAAAGCCACCCGCGCATGCGAGATGGCGGGCTTATAGGGTCTTGCCCCCGCCTTGCCAAGGGTTTTTCCAGGCGTTTTGCCCGGAAACCCCGCTCCACAGGGCGGCCATCAGACCCAGGATGACCAGGGGGGTCACCAGCCCTAGCGGCAGGGCGCGGGGCGGGTTGTAAATCGGGGCGACATAGGCGGCCAGCGGCAGCATCAGGGCCAGGGGACGGGAACTTTCCGGCAGGCTCCGGACATATAAAAGGGCCGCGACAGCCAGCAGCACCAGGTCGTAATTGGAGACATGGGGCGAGGCCAGGAGGACGGCGCAGCACAGGATGGCGAGCCGCATGGGATGGGCGGCGCGAAAGGCGCGCCAGACAAAAGCCGCCGCCACCAGAACCGCCGCCCCCTGCGCCGCGAGCGCCAGCCAATGGGGTGCGCCCAGCAGGGTCGCGATGGTGGAAACGCTTTCGTCCCATATACGTCCCCATTCCGTGGCGTTGACGCCGGCGACCTGCTGGGGATGCAGATAGACATTGATCCAGTCCAGCCAGAGCTGCGGCCCGAACAGCAAGGCGCTGACCAGGGTGAAGAGGATGGCGCTGGTGGTCATGGCCGCGAAGGCGCGCGTTTGCCGGGCAGCGATCAGCGCCAGCGGCAGCAACGGGAAATATTGCGGCTTGAAGATCATCAGTCCCAGCAGCGCGCCGGCCAGGATCGGCCTGGTGTCCAGCAGCGACAGGCCGCCCACGATCAACGCCGCCATCAGCACGGCGTTCGAGCCGGCCAGCACGTTGTTGGACGTGGCCGGACACAGCAGCGCGCCCAGCAGGAAGAAGAGATAGAATTTGTCCGGCGCGAGCCGGCGCAGCCCCAAAGCCAGCGCGCCGATCTGCGCCAACTGGCTCAGCAACAGCGACCAGCCCACCGAAAGCGTGGCGAAGGGCGCGACCAGCAGCAGGTAGACCGGCGGATAGGGAAAGAGCGGCGCGGGCAACGGCCCCGACAGCCAATGGGCGAACTGGCTGTTGGTGGTCTGTGTGATCCAGAGCTGGTTGTAGATGTGGCCCAGATCGCCGGAGAAGACGGCACGCCCCGCCGTCATGAAGATCACCCAGTCCGCGCCCAAAGCATTGAAGCGCGGCCCGATCAGCCCATCATGGCCGCTACCGGTTGCCGCCACCAGCGCCCAGCCATAGGCGGCGAAAAACAGGGCGGCCAGCGCCAGAGGCCAGCGCCGCTTCAGGACGGGCGGAATCAAATCCATCGCGCGACTATGCGGCCAAAAGCCTTTCGGTTACACAGCGCCGCATGAAAAGCCCGATCCGGTCCGTCATTGCAGGTTTGAAGCCCAGCGGCATCAGCCAGGTCACAGCTTTGGGCCTTGGCAATCCTGACGTGTTGCCGCTGTGGTTCGGCGAGACCGATCTGGTCACCCCGCCTTTTATCCGCAAGGCGGCGGCGCAGGCGCTGGAAGACGGGCGCACATTTTACACCAACGCGCGCGGCATCCTGCCCTTGCGCGAAGCCATCCGCGATTTCCACAAGCGCACCTCGGGCGCGGACATCGCGGTGGAACGCATCACCATTCCGGGCGCGGCCATGCTGGCGGCAGTGACCGCGCTGCAGATGGTGTGCGAGACCGGCGACAATATCGTGGTCGTCTCGCCGATCTGGCCCAACATCTTCCAGGCCGCGAAAGTCGTGGGCGCGCAGCCGCGGCTGGTGCGGCTGGAAGAAGACTGGAGCGCCGGACGCTGGCGGCTGGACATGGACAGGCTGTTCGACGCCTGTGACGACCGCACCAAAGCGATGTTTCTCGCTTCACCCGGCAATCCCACCGGCTGGATGCTGACGGCGGACGAACAAAAGACCATCCTGGATTTCTGCCGTAAGCGTGGCATCGCCATCCTGGCCGATGAAGTCTATGGCACGCTGGTCTATGACGGAGCGGCGCACGCGCCCTCTTTCCTGACCATCGCCGATGAAAATGACGCGGTGTTCGGCATCAACAGTTTCTCCAAGCCCTGGGCGATGACCGGCTGGCGGGTGGGCTGGCTGGTCCATCCGAAGAATGTGGAAAATGCCGCCGCCGCCATGGCCCAGTGCAACAACACCGGCAGCACGCATTTTGCCCAATATGGCGCACTGGCCGCCCTGTCGCCGGAGGGCGAAGCCTTTCGTGCCAGTCTGCTGGAACGCTGCCGCGCCGGGCGCGATGTGGTGGAACGCTGGATTGGACGTCAGAACCGGGTGCGCTGGATGAAGCCGGACGGCGCCTTTTACGGCTTCCTGCATGTCGACGGTCTGAAGGACAGTCTGGGATTCTGCCAGCGCACGGTGCTGGACGATAAAGTGGGCGTGTCGCCGGGCTGGGCGTTCAGTCTGGGCGATGCGCGAGACGATTCATACTTGCGCATCTGTTTCGCCCAGGATGCAACGCGGCTGGAACAGGCGCTGACCCGCCTCGAAGGCGCGATCCGGAAATTATAACTCCTTGTCATGGCCCGCCACCCCGGTCCGCGCCAAGCGCGGCCGGCGTGTAAACTCCGTGCGGGCCACCCAGTTGAGACGATCACAGTGTTCGACGGATTGAATATCGTTGCGACCCTAGGGGAGCCGCGCGGTATCATCTGGGTGGCCCGGATTCCCGGGCCATGACACCGGTGTATTAAACTGCTTCCACCGACAAAATCCCAGGTAGCGCCGCGATGCGGTTTCGCAAGGTCGCATTCACCGCGATACGCTTTTTCAACTCGATCTCGACTTCCTCGCCCACATTGCCCGGCACTACGATGTTCACCAGCCCCTTGCCGGCTTGCGACAGTTCGGCGGACAGCGTGTTCAGCGACGAAGCATCGGCGAGCCGGATCACCATGCCCTCACCCGCCTGCGCCGCGGCCTGATCCAGGTCCAAAATGGATGCGGCCCGCAGTTTCAACTCGTCGCCATCCCATTCCGCGCTGGCGGTGATCAGCAACGACTTGCCCGATTCCAGCAGCGGGCGGCTGGCGGCCAGCACTTCGGGAAACAGCATGATCTCGAACATGCCGGTGGGATCGGAGAAGGAGACAAAGGCGTACATCTGGTCGTTGCGGCCGCGCCGCTCGGACTTCTTGATCATGGTGCCGGCGATCTTGGCCTTGAAGCCGGCGCGGCGGCGGTCTTCCGCCAGCGCGGCATAGGTGGAGGCACCCAGCCGCTTCAGCGCCGGGCCATAGGAATCCAGCGGATGGCCCGACAGGTAGAAACCCATCGCCGAGAATTCCTCGCCCAGCCGCTCATGCACCGGCCAGTCGGGCATATTGGTCAGACGCAACTCTTCCGCCGGGCCACTGTCGCCGCCAAACAGCGAGACCTGACCGCTTTCGCGCTCGCGCTGCGCCGCCTGCGCCCCGCCCAGGATACGATCGGAATTGTCCACCAGCTGGCGGCGGTTCGGGTTAAGGCTGTCGAACGCCCCTGCCCGCACCAGGTTTTCGAACGCCCGCTTGTTGACCAGCCGCGGGTCCACCCGGCGGGCGAAATCGGACAGGGATTTGAATTTGCCGCCGGCCAGACGTGCTTCCACGACATGATCCATCGCCTGGCGGCCCACGCCCTTCACCGCAGCCAGCGCGTAGAACACCGTGTTGGCCTCGGCATCGCAGGTGAACACCGCCTCGCTGACATTGATGTCGGGGGGCGCCACCTTCACGCCCAGCCGCTGGGCTTCCTGGCGGAAGATGTTGAGACGGTCGGTGTTGCCGATATCCAGCGTCATGGACGCGGCGAGGAATTCGACCGGATAGTTCGCCTTCAGATAGGCGGTCTGATAGGCGACCTGGGCATAGGCGGCGGCATGGCCCTTGTTGAAGCCATAACCGGCGAATTTCTCGGCCTGTTCGAAAATGGTTTCGGCCACGTTGCGGGTGATGTTCCGCTCTGCCGCGCCTTTCATGAATTTTTCGCGCTGCGGGATCATTTCCGCCGGAATCTTCTTGCCCATGGCGCGGCGCAGGATGTCGGCCTCGCCCATGGTGTAACCGGCCAGCTCGCGGGCGATGCGCATGACATCGTCCTGGTAGGTCATGACGCCATAGGTTTCCTTCAGAATGGGCTCCAGAGCGGGGTGCAGATATTCCACCAGCTCCTTGCCGTTCTTGCGGGCGATATAGGTCGGAATGGCATCCATCGGACCGGGACGGTAGAGGGCGACCAGCGCCACCAGGTCGTTGATGTGATTGGGCTTCATCTTGCGCAGCAGGTCGCGCATGCCGGCCCCTTCCATCTGGAAGACGCCAACGCTGTCGCCATGGGCAAGCATCTCGAAGGTGTTGATATCGTCGAAATCGATGGTCTGGGTGTGCAGCGCGATGCCGCGCCTTTTCAGAAGCTCTTCGGCTTTGGCGATCACCGTCAGGGTCTTGAGACCCAGAAAGTCAAATTTCACCAGCCCGGCTTTTTCCGCATCCTCATAGTCGAACTGCGTCACCGGCATGTCGGAACGCGGATCGCGGTAGAGCGGCAGGATTTCGTCCAGCGGCCGGTCACCGATCACCACGCCCGCCGGATGGGTGGAGGCATGGCGGTACAGGCCTTCAATCTTCTCGGTGATCTCGAACAGGCGCTGGGCGATGGGCTCCTGCTCGGCGATCTGCTGCAGGCGCGGTTCGCTCTCAACCGCCTCTTTCAGCGAAATCGACTTGCCCGGCGGGTTGGGGATCAGCTTGGCGATGCGGTCCACCAGACCCAGCGGCATCTGCAGGACGCGGCCCGCATCGCGCACCGCGGCCCGCGCCTGCAAGCTTCCCAGCGCGATGATCTGCGCCACCCGGTCATGGCCATACTTGTCCCGCACATAGCGCACGACCTCGTCGCGCCGCTCCTGGCAGAAATCGATATCGAAGTCCGGCATGGACAGGCGTTCGGGATTGAGGAAACGCTCGAAGAACAGGCCGAAGCGCAACGGATCAAGGTTGGTGATGTCCAGCGCCCAGGCCACCAGCGAAGACGCACCCGAACCACGCACGCCGAC
>JBBSKJ010000153.1:0-5898 GCA_038256475.1 Micropepsales bacterium
CAGCGCGCCCTCGCTATGCCCGACCAGCCAGACGCAGGATGCTTTTGCGCGCTTTTTCAGTTCGTACGCCCATGCCCGGACATCATCGCCATAGGTCTGAATCCGCAGCTCACTTTCGTGACGCATGGCCGATGCGCTTTGACCGATGCCGCGCTTGTCGAAGCGCAGGGTTGTGACGCCTTGCGCCGCCAAGCCTTCGGCCATATCGCGATAGGTGCCGCGCCCGCCATTAACAGGAGAATTGCCGTCACGATTGGCCGGCCCCGCGCCGGTGATGATCACAGCCGCCAGTTTGCCGCCTCCGGCGGTCAGGATTGTGCCCGCCAGCGTGCCAGTCGGCGTCGAGATTGTCAGATCGCCGGCTTCCGGCTGATGAAGCACCACGGCCGTAATCGTGCCTGGTGCAAGATTGAGCGGCTGGCTTTGGCCTCTTTGTGTCCAGCTGCCGTTGATGCTCTTGCCGTCCTCCGACAGGGTGCCGTTGTAGGCGCCGTTCAGTGCCGGAAACGCCATTGTGAGACTTTTTCCGCTCAGTGTTGCGATGCTTGGCGGAAATGTCGCGCTTCGCAAATCCACATTCACAGGCGTGACCGCAAGTCCGGCAGGTGTGTTGCGGAACTGGAACAAGATGCGCAGCTGTCCACCCGCGGGCGTGCTCAGCGTTCCATTCCAGTCGCCGTCAAGCGTCTGGGCCAACGCGGGCAAGGGCGCCAGCAGACTCAGGAGAAGCAGCAGTCTGCCGAACATGAAGCGCCCCGAATGCGCTAGACGGTGAAACTTGTGCCGCAGCCGCAGGACGCGGTCGCGTTGGGATTGTTGACCTTGAAGGCCTGGCCGATCAGGTCGTCGGTGAAGTCGATTTCCGCGCCCGCCAGGAAGTCGAGCGACACCGGATCGATCAGCACCTTGGCGCCGCCCTTTTCCACCACCAGATCCTCGTCGAGCTGGGCTTCGTCCAGTGCGAAATTATATTGAAAGCCCGAACAGCCGCCGCCGGTGACCGCCACCCGCAAGGCGGCAGGTCGGCCTTCCGCCGCAAGGATCGCCGCGATCCGCTTGGCGGCGCGGTCGGAAAGGGTGACGGGCATGGCGGTCATGGGCGTTCTCTTGCAGTCTGGGGCATACCCTCTATGTAGTCCTCACCATGGCCGAAACCAACACCGGGGATTTGCCCAAACCCGCACCGGCAGGGCGGTTATTGGGAACCGTGGTCAGCCCGCCCGGCGCGCATGCCGCCTACGCCGCCAGCCCGGCAACCAGCCGGGGGCGCCTTTATCCGGAAAGCGAAAGCGCCACCCGCAGCTGCTATAGCCGCGACCGCGACCGCATCATCCATTCCACGGCCTTCCGCCGGCTCAAGCACAAGACCCAGGTCTTTGTGCAGCATGAAGGCGACTATTATCGCACCCGGCTCACCCATTCGCTGGAAGTGGCGCAGCTGGCGCGCAGCCTGGCGCGCACGCTGCAGGCGGATGAAGATTTGGCGGAGACGGTAGCACTGGCCCATGACCTGGGCCACACGCCATTCGGCCATGCCGGCGAGGAAGCGCTGGATGCCGTCACCCGCGATATCGGCGGCTTCGATCACAATGCCCATGCCTTGAGGCTGGTGACCAAGCTCGAGCATCGCTATGCGGATTTTGACGGGCTCAATCTCACCTGGGAAGCGCTGGAAGGCCTGGTTAAGCACAACGGTCCTTTGTTGGCCCCCTCCGCCCTTCGCTCCGCAAGCGTCGCTACGGGCACGTCCCCCGCCAGTGCTTCGCACGCGGGGGAGGCTGGCCTGAACTCGCTTCCCGGCCCCATTGCCAGCTTCGATCAGCGCTGGCCTCTGGAACTGACAAGCTGGCCGGGCCTGGAAGCGCAGCTGGCGGCGCTGGCCGACGACATCGCCTATGTCAGCCACGATATTGATGATGGTTTGCGCGCCGGATTGTTCAGCGTTCACGATCTGCTGGAATGGCCCCTGGTCGACACGCATACCAAAGGTGTGCTGGAGCGCCATGGCGAGCTGGAGCTGTCGCGCTTCATCGGCGAACTGATCCGTACACTGATCAGCGAGCTGATGGAGGATGTGCTGGCCCAGACCCGGGCCAATCTCGCAGCTGGCCAGTTCGCCAGCGCGGCGCAGCTGCGCGGCGCGGGCAGGGCGACCGCCGCCTTCTCGCCCGCCTTGCTGGAACAGGTGAAGGCGCTCAAGGCTTTTCAGATGCGCAACATGTATCGCCATCCGCGCGTGGCCGGTTCCATGGAGCGTGCCCAGGCGGTGGTCACCGACCTGTTCCAGGCCTTTGTCGCCGACCCGAACCTGTTGCCGCCGGACTGGGCGCAAGGGGCGCGGCAAGGCGTGCCGGGATCCGTGGCGCGGGACTATATTGCCGGGATGACCGATCGCTTCGCCCTGGCCGAGTATCAGCGGGTCTTTGCTACCGAAATCGAGCTTTAAGCCCATGATTCGCAAGCGCGCCGGTGCTAAGATCGCCGCCAGCAGATTCGGGAACTTTCATGGCCAATTACGAGCGCCGCGTTTACGAACCCAGCGATGAAGTGCGGGTGTTCGACGGCTCGGAAGAAGATGACGATGTCGAAGGCTCGCGCCTGCCGCTTCTGATTGTGCTGGCGCTGCTGGTGCTGGCGATGTTCGCGGGCGTGGTGTGGCTGGCCTACTCTCAGGGCGTGGCGAGAGGCCGGGGCGAGACTCCCATCCTGACCGCTGCCAACGGCCCGGAGAAAGTCGCGCCGCAACAGCCGGGCGGCACCAACGTGCCCTATCAGGGCTTCAAGATTTACGAGCAGCCCGCACCGGCCGATGACGCGGCCGATGCGCCGCCTGTGGATGCCGCCCAGCCGGCTCCGGTCGCTCAGGCTCCGGTTGCCGCCGCGCCGAAGCCTGTGGCTGCAACACCGCCGCCTGCGGCAACCCCCAAACCCGCTGCCAGTGCGGCAGCGCCCAAGCCTGCAGCCGCGCCCCCCAAGACGGTGGCGTCGCTGATCCAGCAAAACCAGACCGCGCAGCCGCCCGCCATGAAGCCGGCCGTGACCAACGGCGCACCTGCGACCTCGGCCACGGGCGCGCCGCGTACCCTCACGCCGGCTGCGCCTGCGGCAGCGACCCCTGCCGCTGCCGGTTCCTATGTGCTGCAGATTGGCGCTTTCAAATCGCAGGCCGAAGCGGACGCTGCCTGGAGCGCCTATCGGGGCAAGCATGCGGCTCTACTGACCGGCTATGCGCCTGACGTCCGGCAAGTCGATCTGGGCGAGAAGGGTACCTGGTACCGGCTGCGCATCGCGGGCTTTAACGACCGCGAGGTGGCGTCGGCCCTTTGCGACCGGCTGAAAGCGGATGGCGGCGGCTGTTTCCTCGGCAGATAGGCATATGCGGTCTCGTGCGATTTATGGATGTGCCGGCACGGCGCTGTCGGCGACGGAGCGCGATTTCTTCCGCGACGTAAAGCCATGGGGCTTTATCCTCTTTGCACGGAACATTAGCGAACCGGTCCAAGTCATAGCGTTGATTGCACAATTGCGCGATTGCGTCAGTGACGCCCAGGCCCCGGTCCTGATCGACCAGGAAGGCGGGCGGGTCGCCCGGCTGAAGCCGCCCCACTGGCGGGCGCGGCCGGCGGCGGCGGTGTTCGGAGCCCTTCACCGGACCAATCCGGAAGGTGCCCGCGAGGCGACCTACCTCAATGCCCGGCTGATCGCCCACGACCTGTCCCAGCTGGGAATCAATGTGGACTGCCTGCCGGTGCTGGACGTCCCGGTCCCCGGCGCCCACGACATTATCGGCGACCGGGCCTTCGCGGCCGATCCGTCCACCATCATCGCCCTGGCCAAGGCCCAGATCGAAGGCCTGATGGATGGTGGGGTCTTGCCGGTGATGAAACATATCCCCGGCCATGGCCGGGCAGGGGCCGACAGCCATCTGGCGCTGCCCCGGGTCGGGGCCACGCCTGAGGAGCTTTCGGCCAGCGATTTTGTGACCTTTCGCAGCCTTGACCAGTGCCCGATCGCGATGACAGCGCATGTGGTTTATGAGTCGATTGATCCACAGCGTCCTGCGACCACCAGCCCCAAAGTCATTCGGGATGTGATACGCGGTGAGTTAGGATTTGCAGGGCTTTTGATGTCGGACGACCTTTCCATGAAGGCGCTCGACGGGCCCCTGTCGGTGCGCGCCAAAGCGGCCCTGTTTGCGGGCTGCGACCTGGTGCTCCACTGCAATGGCGATATGGACGAAATGCGCGACGTGGCATCGGCAGTGAAAGACCTGGAAGGCAACTCGCTCAAGCGCAGCGAGCAGGCGCTGTCGCAGCTGCGCATCCCGTCGCCTTTCGATCCGGCGGCGGCCCAGGCCCATCTGACCGACTTGCTGGGCCCCTCTTCGGCGGAGATGGGCGCATGACCGCCGAACAGGCCGATAATTTCGACGAATTCCAGTCCACCGCCCTGGTGGCGGATGACGAGGCGCTGCTGATCACGGTGGATGGCTTTGAAGGTCCGCTGGACCTGCTGCTGACCCTGGCCCGCAACCAGAAGGTCGACATCGCCAAGATATCGATCCTCAAGCTGGCCGAGCAGTATCTGGAATTTGTCGAGGGCGCCAAGAAGCTGAATCTTGAGCTGGCGGCCGACTATCTGGTGATGGCGGCCTGGCTGGCCTATCTCAAATCCCGTCTGATCCTGCCGCAGGAAAAAGGCCCCGACGGCGAGCCCACCGCCGATGAAATGGCCACCCGCCTGCGCTGGCGGTTGCAGCGTCTGGATGCCATGCGCGCCGCCTCGACCCGGCTGATGGGCCGCGAGCGCCTGGACCGCGACGTGTTCGGGCGGGGCGACCCGGAAGCCGTCAATGTGATCAAGCTGCGGACCTACAAAGACACGATGTACGACCTGCTGACGGCCTATGCCACCGACCGGGTGCGCAAGCTGGGCGGCAAGACCTATCGCCCCGAGATGGCGCCGGTGCTGGCGATCGAAGAGGCGCGGGAGCGGCTGGAGCGGATGCTGGGCCGGATATCCGACTGGAGTGCCCTGACCACGCTGTTGCCGTTCGAATGGTCCGGCGGCGCCCGGCGGCGCTCGGCGGTGGCCTCGACCCTGTTGGCCGCCCTGGAGATGGCTCGCGACGGCAAGGTCGAGCTGCAGCAGGCATCCCCATTTGCCGAGATTTACGTCCGGGACGGGCAAAGGGGCCCGGATCTTCCCAGTGAGGCGTCCGCGCCGGGAGCATGAGATGAGCAGCGTAGCCAAAATGATAGCCAAGATCGAAGACCAGATGGACGCCGAGAGTGACGACAAGCAGGGCGAAGCCGCAAACCCCGAGCATCTGCGGATGGTCGAGGCGCTGCTGTTCGCAGCCAGCGAACCGCTGGACCTAAAGGCACTGTCAACATCGTTGCCCGAAGGCGCGGACGTGGCGGGGCTGCTCAAGACGCTTGAAGAAATCTATGAGAAACGCGGCGTAAACCTTTGCTGTGTCGCGGGAAAATACCAGTTCCGCACCGCCAGCGATCTGGCCTTCCTGCTGCGCAAGGAGCAGCCGGAACAGAAGCGCCTGTCCAAGGCAGCCATCGAAACCCTGGCCATCATCTCCTACCACCAGCCCGTCACCCGGGCTGAGATCGAGGACATTCGCGGCGTCGCCATGTCCAAGGGCACCATCGACATCCTGATGGAGATCGGCTGGATCAAGATCCGCGGCCGCAAGCGCACCCCGGGCCGCCCGGTTACCTACGGCACCACCGAGGCCTTCCTGGTCCAGTTCGGACTGGAAAGCATCGGCCATCTGCCGGGCCTGGACGAGCTCAAGGCGGCGGGTTTCCTGGAAGCCATCCCGCCGTCGGGCTTCGACGTGCCCAATCCGTCTGACGAACTTGCGGACGACGAAGACCCCTA
>JBBSKJ010000154.1:0-5891 GCA_038256475.1 Micropepsales bacterium
AAAAACTAGACTGGCGGCCGGCCACGCAAGGCGCCGGAAAAGGCGCTCACAATCAAAAGGATCACAAAAACCACCAGCAGAAGCTTGGCGATGGTCGCCGCCATGCCCGCCAGTCCGAAGAAACCCATATAGCCCGCGATCAACGCGAGAATGAGGAATGCGAGCGCCCAACCAAGCATGACGGTTCATTCCCTAAGCCATAGCTTAAGTCACAAAAACGTCGAGATCAGAGCTTGGGGTCCCCGCCTATCCACAGGCTGGGCCGGTCAACACCGCTATTTGGAACCCGTGTTGCGGTTGAGAAACATGTTGACGGCACTAGCGATTCCCGCGCCGACGATCGCCATCCACGGCTTTTCCCGCGCAACGGCGGCAAAAAGGGTGCGCAGCAGTTCATTGCTCGGCGGCGGTGGGGGGGGGCTGCGTGGACGCGATATGTTGGCAGCCACGACCCAGATCAGCGGCGGTATCAGCAGGATCGCGCCGGCCAGCGCATAGCCGCCGGTGACGCCAAGCGCCTGCACCAGCGCCGACGCCAGCGCCAGGCCCAGAAGTCCGATGCCGAAGAACGCCATGGCGATGGCGGCGGCTGCCAGAATGGCCTTGGCGGTCAGTCGCGCGAACATGTCAAAACCCTATCCCTTGCGTCCGGTTTATACGACAGCGCTGGTTAACAGGGAAATGCCCTGCGAGGCTTCAGCGGCGCCTCGCGGCGCCTCGCGGCGCATCGCGCCGCAATAAACAAACCGGAGGCGCGCTAGCGCCGGAGGAAAATCGCGCCCAGGAAGGCGCCAATGCCGCCCGCAATCAGCAGCGACTGGATGGGCTGGGCGCGGACATAGCCGCGCAGCTCCTCGGCATTCTCTTCCGCCCATTCTTCCGCCTCATCCTTGTATTCGAGGGCGGCGGTCTTGGCTTCCTTGGCGGCTTCCTCGGCCAGCGCCACGGCGCGGTCGGCGATCTCCTCGGCCGAGCGCATGGCCAGCGCAGCGCGTTCCGACGCCACTTCGCTGACATCACCGTAAAGGCCCTTCATGTCGTTCTGCAGGGCGCCGAAATCGGCGCGCAATGCGGCGAGGCGGGATTCGATATTGCCGTGCGCTACAGATTTTTTCTTGGCGGTCATGATTCAAACTCCAGTTCAGCGAATGATAAAACGCACCGGCGGCCTATGCGGCTTCCTTCGCCGCCGGATGGAAAAACAGCGCCTGGCCCACGGTTGCCTGCACGGTTTCGGGCAGGAAGGGTTTGGCGATCAGATAGGTAGGTTCGGGACGTTCGCCGGTCAAAAGCTTTTCCGGATAGGCGGTGATGAAAATCACCGGAATGTCGAACGAGGCTAGGATCTCGCTGACCGCGTCGATGCCGCTGCCGCCTTCACCCAGGTTGATGTCGGCCAGCACCAGGCCGGGACGCTCGGACTTGGCCTTGGCGACCGCATCGTCCTTGGTAGCGGCGATGGCCACGACCTTGTGGCCCAGCTCGGTGACCAGGTTTTCCAGGTCCAGGGCGATGATCGGCTCGTCCTCGATGATCAGCACCTTGCTGGCCAGCTGGCTGTCGATGGTCTTCTGGGCCCCCAGGATGGCGGCTTCGACCTCATCGGGGCTTTCTTCGATGATGAAGGCGGCTTCTTCCAGGCTGAAGGCTTCCACGGCGGTCAGCAGCAGGGCGGCCCGCTTGGAGGCGGACAGGGATTTCAGACGGCTTTCCGGGGTCTTGCCGCCAGCGGCCTGGGAGGTCTCGTCAAAGTGCTCGGCACCCGACTGCCAGATGGCGTGGAACAGGCGATAGAGTCCCACACGCGGGGGGACCCCCTCCATAAGGCTTTGATCTCCCTCCAAAAGTGCCGTCAAGGCGGCACGGACATGGGCATCCCCGCTGGACTGCGACCCGGTCAAGGCCCGGGCATAGCGGCGCAGATAGGGAAGATGCGGCGCAAGGGTTTGCGACATGCTCATGGGTAAGTTGGCTCCTTCGGCCCAAAATAGAAAAGCTCGGATCAGGAACTTACGCCAGCCCAAAAAGTTCCCTAGCTTGCCGGAACCATCGTTGAGGCCGTTCGTTTGGAACCTTGGGAAGGGAACTGGTTATGGGGTTGAAGGCAGGAATACCGCGCCACCTGAGTGCCAGGTGCCCGCGCACAGCAGGAAGAAGTGGTTCGGCTCAATATGACGCAGCAATGGGATACCACCGTGTCTGAGGACAAGCCCAACGAGAAGGCGCGAGCAACCCGCGCACGCCAGCGGGCCATCGGCCGCGAGCTTAGGCGCATGTATGACGATGTGGCGCAGGAGCCTGTGCCGGACGATTTCATGGACCTGCTGCGCCAGATTGACGAAGCTGGCGATAAATCAGGGAAGGGCAAGGTATCGTGATGCCCACCTCGACCCCGTCGACGCATTCTCAGAAGCCCGAGAACCCGGACTTCAAGACCGAACTTCTCGGCCTGGTGCCGTTCCTGCGCGCCTTTGCCCGGTCGCTGACCGGCAACCAGGAAGCCGCCGACGATCTGGCGCAGGAAACCCTGGTCAAGGCCTGGCAGAGCCGGTCGAGCTTCATCCCGGGCACCAATCTGAAAGCCTGGCTCTTCACCATCCTGCGCAACCAGTTCTATTCCGATCGCCGCCGCGCCTGGCGTCAGGCGCCCTGGGATCAGGATGCGGCCGAGCGCATTCCGGGCGGCGGCGAGGACCAGGTTCACAGCGCCGAACTGTCCGACACGGTGCGTGCGCTGAAGCACCTATCCGACGAACAGCGCGAAGCGCTGATCCTGGTAGGCGCGGGCGGATTTTCGTATGAAGATGCCGCTGCCATCTGCAAATGCGCCGTAGGTACGGTCAAAAGCCGGGTTGCGAGAGCGCGCAAGACCTTGATAGAGATTCTGGACGGCGGTGAGGCATTGAGCGATGTGTCGCGGCCCGCCGGGGGAGATGCCGCTCGTGAGATTATGGCGCAGCTTGACCAGCTCAGCCCCGGGCGTGCCGAGCAGCTCACCGGAAAAAAGCGCACAAAATAATTCCCATCATGCCGCGATGACCAATCCGGGCCCCGAGCCTGGCTGGACCTTGCGCCGGCGGCTGCAGGTGATCCTCACCCTGGCGCTGATCCCGGTGATCCTGGTCAGCATTTTTCAGGGCGTATCGCGCGCGCGGCTCGACATCGCCAATGTTCATGACAGCCTGATGCAGTCGGCGCGCACCGTGGCGGCGGGCCACCAGAATCTGCTTGCCGCTGCCGATCAGGTGCTGCGCGCGGTGGGCAGCCTTTCCGAAGTGCGCTCCATGAGCGGCAATTGCGACGGCGTGCTGGCCGATACGCTGATCGGGGTGCGGTATTTCTCCAACCTGACCCGCATTGACGAGAACGGCCGCGTCGTCTGCTCGGCCATGGCGCTGGCCCGCGGCGAGAATGTCGCCGACTATGAAGTGTTCCAGGCGGCCAGGAAAAGCGCCGACATGACGGTGTCGAACGCGCTGACCAGCCGGATCACCGGCCAGCCGGTGATCGGCGGCATGCTGGCGCTGCACAAGCCCGATGGCAGTTTCGACGGTACCGTGGCGATCACGCTGGACGTGCACTGGATCGACTACATGATGCGCTCCAGCACGCTGCCACAAGGCGCGGTGGTGGCGGTGTTCGACCGCACCGGCAAGGTCCTCGCCACCAACAACAAGGATGTGGCGGCCGCCATCGCCCGCGCCGATCCCAAGACCGGTGCGCCGCAGGAAATCGCCAGCGCCGTGGATTCGCGCGGCATCACCTGGCGCTATGGCAATTCGGCGCTGATGGGCAATGCCATCTTCGTCGCCTTTGCGATGGGCGAGAGCCAGCTGTTCGGTCCGACCTATCTGCATGTCGGCCTGGATTTCGCGCTGCCCATCCTGATGATCGGCTTTGCCTGGGTCGCGATCTGGCTGGCCACCGACCGCCAGGTCACGCAATGGATCAGCTATCTGCGCCGCATCGCCCATGCCTATCGCAGCGGCCATTATGTCATCCGTCCCGACCTGGCCGAGGCGCCGGTGGAGTTCAAGCTTCTGGGCGACGCCATGAGCGAGATGGCGGAAGGGATTCAGGACCGCGACCGCCGGTTGCGTGAGGCGGTCAACATGAAGACCACCCTGATCAAGGAAATCCATCACCGGGTGAAAAACAATCTGCAGATTGTGATGAGCCTGCTCTCCATCCAGGCCAATCAGGTACAGGACATGGCCGCGCGCGAGGCGCTGCTGCAGGCGCAGACCCGTATCAACGCGCTGGCGCTGGTCCACCGCATCCTCAACGAACTGGAAGACCAGTCCACGCTGGACATACGCGATCTGCTGGACCAGCTCGCCCACCAGATCGCCGGCGGCATGAGCAACGACCAGGTGACGGTCGAAGTCGATGTGCCCAGCCGCGTGGTGACCGGCAGCGTGGCGGTGGCGCTGGCGCTGTTCACGGTCGAAGTGCTGACCAATATCTTCAAGCACGCCTTCCCCGAAGGCCGGGAAGGCGTGATCCGGGTCACGATGGAGCCGCTGGACGACGGCAAGCTGAAGCTGGCCATTGCTGACAACGGGTTGGGCTTTGCCATGGAGGGCAGCAAGAAAAGCGTCGGCTCCCGCCTGATCAAGACCTTCGGCCTGCAGCTGGGCGGGGTTTCCAGCGTCCATTCCGAGCCGGGCCGCGGCACCGTGGTGGATCTGGTCTTCCCCGATCCCGACCTGAAGCCTCAGGAAGGCCCGCAAGTTTAAATTTCAGCGCAGCCATGCGTTTGGGGCTGATTTCGCCCGCCCCCGGATGGTTATGTTCCGGCTCGTAAATCAAGTGAGCAGGACATGGCGGACAATTTCGACGCAATCGTGATCGGTGGCGGCCCGGGCGGCTATAATGCGGCGATCCGGCTCGGCCAGCTGGGCCTGAGCTCGGCCTGTATCGACAAGCGCGGCAGCTTCGGCGGCACCTGCCTGAATGTCGGCTGCATTCCCTCCAAGGCCTTGCTGCATGCCAGCGAGCGCTTCCACGAAGCCAAGGAAGATTTCGGCAAGCTGGGCATCAAGGTCAAGGTCGAACTCGATCTCCCCGCCATGATGGCGCAGAAGACCAAGGTGGTCGGCGAGCTGACCAAGGGCGTCGAATTCCTGCTCAAGAAGGCCAAGTCCGAAGCCATTGTCGGCGAAGCGCGCCTCACCGCTCCCGGTAAAGTCGAAGTCAAAACCGCTGACGGCAAGGTCCGCAATCTCACAGCCAAGCATATCATCATCGCCACCGGTTCCGATGTCGCGCCGCTGCCCGGCGTCACCATCGATGAAAAGCAGATCGTCTCCTCCACCGGCGCGCTGGCGCTGACATCCGTGCCGCGCAAGCTGCTGGTGGTCGGCGCGGGCGTGATCGGGCTGGAGCTTGGCTCGGTGTGGAAGCGCCTGGGCGCGGAGGTGACGGTGGTGGAATTCCTCGACCGTGTTACCCCGGGCATTGACGGCGAAATCGGCAAGGCCTTCCAGCGCATTCTGACCAAGCAGGGTTTTACTTTCCAGCTGTCCACCAAGGTGACGGGCGTCGAGAAAAAGGGCGGCGGCGGCCTGAAGGTTACGGTCGAACCGGCGGCGGGCGGCGACAAGTCGATCATCGACTGCGACGTGATGCTGGTCGCAATCGGCCGCATTCCCTACACCGCCAATCTGGGCCTGCAGGAAGCCGGCGTGGCGATGGACAAGCGCGGCCGCATCGTCACCGACGTTCATTACAAGACCAATGTCCCGGGCATTTATGCCGTGGGCGATTGCCGCGAAGGTCCGATGCTGGCCCACAAGGCCGAAGACGAAGCGGTGGCCTGCGCCGAAATCATCGCCGGCAAGGCCGGGCATGTGAATTACGACGCGATCCCGTCGGTGGTCTACACCTTC
>JBBSKJ010000155.1:0-5877 GCA_038256475.1 Micropepsales bacterium
CATGCGTTCGGCATGATCTGTAGCCGACATTGCGGCAACGACACGTCCATCGGCGTCATGGATTGGGACTGCAAGACAGCGCATATCTGCGCGGATTTCGCGGTCATCCACGGCGTATCCGCGAGCTCGCACCTTCTGCAGTTCAGCTCGGAGCACGGCGCGGTCCGTGATTGTATACGGAGTTAGCGCAACGAGGTCCCCATCCATGATAAAGCCGTCGAGCTGGTCTTGCGGCAATGCAGCCAGAAGAACTTTGCCCAGGCCAGAACAGTAAGCCTCTAGCTGCGAACCCAGCCGTGTATGAGGCGAAAGCGACGTCGGTGTACACACCTTGGCGATGTAAGTGACCATGCCGCCTTCCAGAAGGCCAATATGAATGGTCAGGTCGAGACGATGGGCGAGATCGGTAATTATCTTGTGGCTGGCCTCCCGGAGCAGATCGCCAATCGCAACATTGTGCGATAAGGAGACCAGGAGCATGCCTGGGCGATAGCGGCCCTTGGGGCCACGCACGACCGCGCCGATCTGCTCCAGAGTCTGGATCAGACGATAGCCTGACGCCTCCGGAAGATTTGCACGGCGGCTCAATTCACAACTCGTCAGCCATTCGTCGGGGCCGTGAAACCCCTTCAACATGCGAAAGGCCTTCAATACGGACTGGTTCTTAGGCGTAGCCATGGTTTCCCCCGTTCGTCCAAATGCTAGTGCGCTCCGGCCTTTCGGACAATGTCGAGTGCGACATCGGTAATCATGTCTTCCTGGCCGCCCACCATGCGCCGGCGGCCAAGTTCCACTAGAATTTCCCGTGTATCGACGCCGTAGTCCTGGCTTGCCTTCTCGGCATGGCGCAGGAACGAGGAATAGACGCCGGCATACCCGAGGCTAAGCGTCTCGCGGTCGACCCTGACCGGACGGTCCTGCAGCGGCCGGACTAGATCTTCCGCAGCGTCCATAAGCTTATAGAGATCACAGCCATGCTTCCAGCCTTTGCGGCTTGCCGCGGCGATGAAAACCTCCAGCGGCGCATTGCCCGCGCCAGCCCCCATCCCTGCCAGGCTGGCATCGACGCGAACCGCGCCGGTTTGCACTGCAACAATCGAATTCGCGACCCCGAGCGAAAGATTGTGATGCGCATGGACCCCGCGCTGTGTCGAAGGCAGCAGGACACGGTCATAGGCTTCCAGGCGAGACCGATAGCCATCCATGTCCAGGGCGCCGCCGCTGTCGGTGACATAGACGCAATGGGCGCCATAGTCTTCCATCAGCTTGGCCTGCTCCGCCAAAGGTTCCGGTTCCGCCATATGGCTCATCATCAGGAAGCCGGACACATCCATGCCGAGCTTGCGCGCAAAGGTGATGTGCTGCTTGGCGATGTCGGCTTCCGTGCAATGCGTCGCAATACGTACTGATACGACCCCCATATCGAACGCACGGTGCAAATCTTCCGCGGTTCCGATGCCCGGGAGCAGCAGGGTCGTGAGCCGCGCCTTGCGGATCACCCGCCCCGCCGCCGCGATCCAGTCCCAGTCGGTGTGGGCGCCGAAACCGTAGTTGAAGGACGAGCCATTGAGACCGTCGCCATGGGCGATCTCGATGGCATCCACGCCCGCCTCATCGAGCGCCTGCGCGATTTTGGCCACATGATCGATACCGTACTGATGGCGGATCGCGTGCATGCCGTCACGCAGCGTGACGTCCTGAATATAGAGTCCTGAGAGATGAACCGGGGTCATGCGGCCTGCCGCGCCATTCTTCGCGCAGCAATCTTCTCGGCGGTGCGCAGGCCCGCGGAGGTCATGATGTCCAGGTTTCCCGCATAGGCCGGAAGGTAGTGGGCAGCGCCCTCCACTTCCAGGAACACGCTGGTCTTGAGGCCCTCGAAGACTCCCAGGCCAGGAATGGAGACAGGGTTGTTCGACCCAAAGCGCTCGAACTGAACTTCCTGCTTCAAGCGGTAGCCCGGTACATAGGATTTGACCTTCTCGACCATCTGGTGAATGGAGTCGGCGATCTGCTTTTCGTCCGCGCCCGACGACAAGGTGAGGACCGTTCCGCGCATCAGAACCGGCGGTTCGGCAGGATTGAGAATGATGATGGCCTTGCCCTTCCCGGCCCCGCCAACCTTCTCGATGCCCATCGCCGTGGTCTGGGTGAATTCGTCGATATTGGCGCGCGTGCCCGGCCCGGCCGATTTGGAGGCGATGGAAGAAACGATTTCGCCGTAATGCACCGTGGCCACTTGGCTCACCGCCGCAACGATGGGGATGGTCGCCTGCCCGCCGCACGTCACCATGTTCACATTGAGCGCATCCAGATGCGCATCGCCATTGACCTCGGGAATGACATAGGGACCGATCGCGGCCGGGGTGAGATCGATCATCACCTTGTTGTCGGCCAGGCAAATCTCGCTATGACGCTTGTGCGCGGCGGCGCTGGTGGCGTCGAAAACAATGTCGATTTCTTTCCAGACCGGCATGCGGACCAGCCCCGCCAACCCTTCGGCGGTGGCGGCGACGCCCAGCCGTTTGGCCCGGGCAAGGCCGTCGGACTGCGGATCGACCCCGACCAGCGCGCCCATCTCCAGGATCGAGGAGGTGCGCATGATCTTGATCATCAGGTCGGTGCCGATATTTCCTGACCCCAGGATGGCGACTTTTGTTTTTCTGGCCGACATTTTTGCTTCCCCGTCCAATAGCTTACCGAGGGGTGGCCAAATTCAAAAAATGACGCACCGTCACCTCTCATTGTTTGAGAACTTTATTCCAAGCGTGATGGCTGGGCGCGGAGGCCTTTTCCCCACTGCCCCTTAGTCCGCAAACAGTTGCAAATCGATGGCGTCACCCATCATGGCGTAACCAGCATCGTTGGGATGCAGGCGTCCGCCGGAGTCTGCGGCAGCCAGGAGCTGGTTGGGGCGATCAGGATCGCGCAAGGCCTTATCGAAATCGATGACCCCATCAAATGCGCCGCCATCGCGGATCCATTGGTTCACCCGGGAACGCATTGCCTCGCCCTCGGGCGAATGGCTGCCAGAGCCTTCAAAGGGTGTGATCGTGGCACCTATCACGTCCACCCCCCTGGCATTGGCGCGCGCAATGAGTTGTCCCATGGCAGCAATAATCTCGTCCGCGCTGACCGCTTCTGCGGGGTTGCGGCGGCTGTACTGGATGTCATTGATCCCGAGAGCGATAATGACCTTCGAAAGACCCGGCACCGCCAGGACGTCCCGGTCAAACCGGGACAGCGCGCTGGTCGACGGCGTGTCGTGCAAAAGCCGGTTGCTGCCAATGCCCGCATTCACGACCGACCAGCGGCGCGTGGAAGAGCCGGCTTGCAGCCGCTCGGCCAACCGCTCTGTCCAGCCGCGGAACGCACCTGGCGTAGAGCCGACACCTTCGGTAATGGAGTCACCCAGGCAGACGACCGCATGCTTTGCCCCCTGGGGTACGACATCGAGCGCACTGAAATGGCTGCCGCTCTGGGCCTCGACGGCGCCGCTCATGCTGTGCGCGGCGGCTTGATTGCCCGGGGCGGACCATGCCTTCAATGCGTAAAGCGTATGAGCCGGAGGGAGAGTTTCGGTGGGGTAGTGAACCGTCACGGTGAGCCTTGTCAGCGCCTCAACACTCCAATCAACCGGATCGCTCAACAATGGCGCGCCGCCCGGAATAACGGCATCACGACGGCCCGCAAAGGTGAGCACATGATCGCTGCCGGGAACGATGTCTCCATCCTCTGACGTCAGGGCAATATGCGCCTCCCCGATGCGCAGCGCGCTTTTGGAAAACTCATTGCTGAAGCGGACGCGGACAGCGCGCGCCGCAACACTGACGCGAATGACCTGACGCACGGTCGTGTCTGCTGGATAAGGGGGCAAGGGCGAAAAGCCTGGCGTCACAGTGCGGGAACTGCCGTCGGGGCCCAATAGGGTGAACGGCGGCGACAGATTGTAGCCCGTGGGTGCGTGGCCAAACGCGCCCAGCCACACCTCTCGCGCCGCTTCTGCCGGCCCCGATATCAGGCCAAGACCTACAACCGCAAGGAGGAAGCGGCGCACCGCCTTGCCTATGCCACAAGGTAGCGTTTGAGATAGCTGTTCAGGGCAAGGCGAACTTGTGCCTTATGCGCTTCAGTGATCGGTCCTCTGCGGCGCCTGTTCGCCCCTCCTGTTCCCGCGCCAGGGTTGGAACGCATGATTGCATCTTCCGCAAAAACGCCGCGGGCCTTCATGACATACTCATTCGCATAGGGCAGGGAATTGAATGCCAGAAAGCGGCCGAAGGTGTCGTAAGCTTCCTGCTTGCGACCGGCCCTGTAGGCGTTGAAACAGGTCTGAAGAAGGTCCGCCATTCCGGTATAGGGCATTGTCCCCAAAAATCCGAGTTCCAGCTCGGCGAAGAACGTCATGCCGCCCATGCCCGAAAAGTCAGTGAGTTTCCCTCCGGATTTCTCCAGCAGCCGCGTGACACGCTCCAGTGGATCTTCTTCCGTTTCATCTTTTACCGCCACGACCGCCGGGACCGCTTCCGCCAGTGCGACAAGACTGTCCACACTGATATCTCCAACAGCCTGGACCATGATCGGCAACCCGCTCGCATCCGACAACGCCTTGAAATATGCGGCGACTTCGGAATTGCTCGCGCCCGGAGGCGTCAGGGAAATGATCGCGTCGGCATTCAGGCTCTTGGCCTTCCTGGCATAGGCCTCGGACGCGGCGATGTTAAAGCCGATGGTCTGCACCCCCAGCATCAGCGCCGTATCACCCTTTACCGAGGCTAGGGCTTCCGCGCCGGCATGCCATTCCTGCATGGTAAGGGTTTGCCAGCCGCTGGCATTCTGCGGCCACGCCATTCCGGCAACTTTGCCCCGGTTCAGAAATTGTTGCTGACGAACCATGGCGTCGACATCGAAGCTGTTGTCAGGCCTGCACGGCGTCCATCCAATAGGGAAAACGCCGGCCAGCGGCTTGCCGTTGGGAGATTTGGTGATAGCCGCGCCGCTGTTGGCGGCCAGCGTACCCTGGCCTGCGCCGGCAAGAATGGCCAGGGATGCACCGGCGCCCTGGAGGAATTTTCGGCGATCCTTCAGCATGAAAAGCTCCCCTTTTTTATAACCCGCGCATCCCGCCAAGGCGCCTCGGTAGAGCGCCGCGAAGCACACCGGCATGAATGCCGGAGCTGCATCGTACAGGTACCGTTCCGACTTAACCCATTTAAAAAGTAACCCCGCCGGCTTCCCGGCGGGGTTGCTCAAGCTGTAAAAGACGTTCTCAGAACTGCTTGCGCAGGCCGAGCACCGTATAACGGCCCAGCGTGCCGCCGGACGCTATGAGGCCAATGCCGGCATTGCCTGGAAAAGGTTCACCGCCCGAGAGATAGATCGGCGGACTGTCATTGCCGATATTGTTGACCGTTACGCTGACTTCGGTGTCGCTCAGCCACGGGGCCAGACCGCTCAGGTCATAGCTGACATGGAGATTGACCGGGTGGAAGGCTTCAATGCGCCGCTGGTTATACAGCGACAGGGACTGGTTCAGGACGGGCGAAACATTGAATCCCGGGCTGTATTGCACCTGCACCCGGCCTGTCACCGGACCGACGGTAGCGGTCAGGTAGGCCGAGGTCGCGGAGAGTGGAACGCTGTACTTCACGAGATTTATGGGGGCCAGGCCCGGGGCCGGCGTGTTTTCGTTGGTCGAGTTGATGGTCGTCGAAATGCCGGCCCCCAGGGTGCCGAAACCCTCGATGTCCGTTACGTAATGGGCTTCGATATCGAGACCGTCGATCACCGTCTGGCCAAGATTGTTGCGGCGCAGGTCATAGAGGATATAGGGAGGATTGACGCCCGGCCCGAAGGCCGACGCTATATCCGGTCCGG
>JBBSKJ010000156.1:0-5742 GCA_038256475.1 Micropepsales bacterium
GCCGCAGCCTGCTTTTCATCCGCAATGTCGGCCACCTGATGACCAGTGATGCCATTCTGCTTCCGGATGGCAGCGAGATCGGCGAAGGGTTGATGGACGGGGTGATCACGAGCCTCATCGCCTTGCATGACCTCAAGGGCAAGCGCCGCAACAGCCGCAAGGGCTCGATCTATATCGTCAAGCCCAAGATGCACGGCCCCGATGAAGTGGCCTTCACCAACACGCTGTTCGATGGCATCGAGGATATTCTCGGGCTGGCCCGTCACACCATCAAGATGGGTGTGATGGACGAGGAACGCCGCACCAGCGTCAACCTGAAAGAATGCATCCGCGCCGCCAAGGACCGCATCGTCTTCATCAATACCGGCTTCCTCGACCGCACCGGCGACGAGATGCACACCTCGATGTTCGCCGGCCCGATGGTCCGCAAGGGCGAGATGAAGACCAGCAAATGGCTGTCCGCTTACGAAGACCAGAATGTCGATATCGGCCTGGCCTGCGGTTTTCAGGGCAAGGCGCAGATTGGCAAGGGCATGTGGGCGATGCCCGACAGGATGGCCGACATGCTGACGGCCAAGATTGGCCATCCCAAATCGGGCGCCTCCTGCGCCTGGGTGCCCTCACCCACCGCCGCCACGCTGCATGCGCTGCACTATCACCAGGTCAGCGTGAAGGCGCGGCAGGACGAGCTGAAGTCGCGCCCCCGCGCCAAACTGTCCGACATCCTTACGATCCCGCTGGCCGACCGGCCCAACTGGTCGCCCGAGGAGGTGAAGCAGGAGCTGGACAACAATGCGCAAGGCATACTGGGCTATGTGGTGCGCTGGGTGGACCAGGGCGTGGGCTGTTCCAAGGTGCCCGACATTCACAATGTCGGCCTGATGGAAGACCGCGCGACGTTACGCATCTCAAGCCAGCATCTCGCCAACTGGCTGCAACATGGCATCGCCACGGAAGGCCAGGTGATGGAAAGCCTCAAGCGCATGGCCGGCGTGGTGGACAAGCAGAATAGCGGCGACCCGCTGTATCAGCCCATGGCGCTCGGTTATGACGGCATCGCCTTCAAGGCCGCCTGCGATCTGGTGTTCAAGGGCAAGCAGCAGCCGTCCGGCTACACCGAACCGCTGCTGCATCAGGCGCGACGGGACTTGAAAGGGGGCTAATCTTGGTGTCATGGCCCGCGAATGCGGGCCACCCAGATCACACAGGCTTTGCTTTCGCCCAAAGGGTGTCGCTTCAACTGGATAGCCCACACTCCGGTGGGCCATGACAATTGAGACTAAGCTGACTTGTCCAGCGCCTTCAGGATCGCGTCGGTCATCGCCGTAGTCCCGACCTTGTTCATGCCCGGCTGCATGATGTCGCCGGTGCGATAGCCGTCGGCCAGCACCTGATCGACCGCCTTCTCCAGCCGCGCCGCTTCATCCTTCATGGCGAAGGAATAGCGCAGGCACATGGCAAAGGAGAGGATGGAGGCAATGGGATTGGCCAGACCCTGGCCGGCGATATCGGGCGCCGAGCCATGGATCGGCTCATACAGCGCCGATGGCAGGCCGTTTTCTTTCTTGTCGCCCAGCGAAGCCGACGGCAACATCCCGATGGAGCCGGTCAGCTGCGCCGCCTCGTCCGACAGCACGTCGCCGAACAGATTGTCGGTCACCAGCACGTCGAACTGCTTGGGATTGCGCACCAGCTGCATGGCGGCATTGTCGGCCAGGATGTGATGCAGCTCGACATCGCTGTAATCGCGCTTGTGCAGGGCGGTGATGACTTCCTTCCACAACACGCCCGTCACCATCACATTCGATTTTTCGGCGCTGTGCACCTTGTTGCCGCGAAGCCGCGCCATGTCGAAGGCAACCCGGCAGACCCGCTCGATTTCGCTGGTGGTGTAAACGCCGGTATCCACGGCGCGCTTCTGGCCGTCCGGCAGCGTGGTGGTTTCCTTGGGCTCGCCGAAATAGACCCCGCCCATCAGCTCGCGCACGATCAGGATGTCGAGGCCCGAAACGATTTCGGGCTTGAGGGTCGAAGCATCCTTCAGCGCATCGAAGCAAAGCGCCGGGCGCAGGTTGGCATAAACGCCCATGTCCTTGCGCACGCGCAGAAGGCCGCGTTCGGCGCGCTTTTCGAACGGCAGGCCGTCCCATTTGGGGCCGCCCACCGAACCCATCAGCACCGCGTCAGCCGCAATCGCCTTCACGAAGGTCTCGTCGGGATCGGGACGCCCGGTGGCGTCGATCGCCGCTCCGCCCAGCAGCGCTTCCTCGGTCTTGTAGGGAAGGCCCTTCTGGCCGTACCAGCCGACCACGCGCATGGTGGCGTCCAGAACTTCCGGGCCGATGCCGTCACCTGGCAACAGAAGCAGCTTGTACTCGTTCATGATGTCCTCGAAAGACTTTTAATTCAGATCCAGGGTGTCTGGGTCTTCTGCTGCTTTTCAAAGGACGTGACCTTGTCCTCGTTGCGCAGGGTCAGGCCGATATCGTCCCAACCGTTCAACAGGCACTGCTTGCGGAATTCATCGACCTCGAACGTGATCATGCCGCCATCGGGGCCGCGGATCTCCTGTTTCTCCAGATCGATGGAGATGATGGCGTTGGCGCCGCGGCTGGCATCGTCCATCAGCTTGTCGACCTGCTCCTGCGGCAGCTTGATGGGCAGGATGCCGTTCTTGAAACAGTTGCCATAGAAGATGTCGGCAAAGCTGGGCGCGATGACGCAGCGGATGCCAAAATCCAGCAGGGCCCAGGGCGCATGTTCGCGCGACGAGCCGCAGCCGAAATTGTCGCCCGTCACCAGAATCTTGGCGCCCCGAGAGGCGGGCTTGTTCAACACAAAGTCCGGCATTTCGCTGCCGTCCTGGTTGTGGCGCATCTCGTCGAACAGCGCCTTGCCCAGACCGGTGCGGTGGATGGTCTTGAGATACTGTTTGGGGATGATCATGTCAGTGTCGACATTGATCATGTTGAGGGGTGCTGCGACCCCTTCGAGCTTTTTGAATGGTTCCATGGCGGGCGGGACCATACTCAATTCTGCAGAAAAGTGAACCACCCACATGGGCAACAAAAAACCCGCCTTTCGGCGGGTTTTTCGCAGCAATCGGACCGGCGGTCAGACCACCGGTGTGGTGGGTGGTTCGGTATAAATCTGCCGGCTTGCATCCACGAACAGGAACAGGAGTCCGCCGATCAGCGACAGTGCCGCAACCACATAGAAGGCCATGTTCCAGCCATAGGAGGCGACAATATAGCCGGTGGCCACCGCCATGACCGTGCCGCCGACATTGCCCAGGGTGTTCATCACCGAGGAGACCGAGCCGGCATAATTGCCGCCGATATCCAGCGATACCGCCCAGGCATTGCCCACCACCAGCTCCAGCCCGAACACCGCCAGGCAGAACAAGGCGGCGCTGATATAGGGATTGGGTTCCAGCACCGCGAGGGGACAGACCGCAGCCGCGATGAAGAAGCCCGCGACCGCCACAACCTTGCGGGCGAACTTGATGCGGCCGGTCTTCTTGATGATCTCGTCCGAGAACCAGCCGCCGGCGATATCGCCGATCACACCCGCCGCCAGCGGCAGGCTGGCGAAGATGCCCATCTGGGTCAGGGTCATGCCACGGGCTGCTTCCAGGTATTTCGGAAACCATGCCAGGAACATGTTGAGAGCATAGCCATAGCAGAAATAGGTCGCCGACAGCACCCACATCTGCGGGCTGGAAAGAATGATGCTCCACGGAATTCCCTTGCGCTTGGGCGGCGCGCCCAGCGCATTCTGGATCAACTCCCGCTCAGCCTGGTTGGTGCTCTTATGTTCGCTGGGGTTGTCACGATAGTACCAGTACCAAACGCCCGCCCATACGACACCGACAAGCCCGAAGAAATAGAAGGGGAAGCGCCAGCCGAAATGCAGGATCATGAACGCGACCATCACGGGGGTCAGCGCTGCGCCAAGACGCGCGCCGGCATGGGTAACGCCCTGTGCCCAGCCGCGTTCGGATGGCAGCATCCAGCGCGACAGCGAACGGGTGGCGTTGGGAAACGCGCCCGCCTCGCCCATGCCGAACAGAAAGCGGAAGACGATCATCGAATTCACCGACCACGCCATGGCGGTGAAAGCCGTGAAAGCCGACCACCACATCACGATCGCGGTCAGCATGCGCCGGGGACCGATCAGATCGCCCAGCCAGCCACCCGGGACCTGGAACAGCGCATAGCTGATCTGGAAGGCGGCAAATATCAGGCCGACCGTTTCGATACCGAAGCCAAACTCCTTCTGTATCGTGGGCATCGCCGTGGCGATCAGCACCCGGTCGAAATAGGTGACCATGTAAAGCAGCACCGTCAGCCACAGGACGATGTGGCGAACGCGGGTTGGCCGGACGGCGATCGACGACATGGCAAATTCCTTCAGGCAAACGGCGCGGATGGACCCCCATCCGCGCCGGAACACAGTGCAGTCGGTTTAGTAAGGCGTCGGCGAACGGTCTTTCCAGGTGCTGGTGCAGGCACTGGAAGGACGGTCACGGCAGGTCTGCCAGATGGTGGGCACCGAATTGCCCGCGATATACACCGCCGAAATCGACTTGGTGTTGCGGATATCGGCCAAGGGATCGTCATCCAGCACCAGCAGGTCGGCCCACTTGCCGGCCTCGATGCTGCCGACGGTCTTGTCGCCCAGCCAGGCGGCATTGTCGCTGGTCGCCGACTTGATGGCCTCCAGCGGGGTGCGGCCCGCCATCACTTCCAGCTGCAGTTCTTCATGAGCATTGAAGCCGGGGAAACGGCCATTGGGGCCGCTGTCGGTGCCCATGCCGGTTTTCACGCCGGCTTTGACCATCGCGGTGTAATTGTCCATCGCCTGCACGACCGTGCGGCCCATGTCGGCGAACAGCCGTTTTTCATAAGGCAGGCCCGGGAACCGGATGGCGCCCAGCATCACGGCCTTTTCACGTTCCGGGCTGCGCAGCGCGGTCAAGGTGCCGGGGGTGACGCCGCGGGTGAAGAAGGGATCGTTGATCCAGGGCATCACCGGCATGGTGTAGACGATCTCGCGCGAAAGGGTCGAGGCGGCCTGCCACGTGCCCTTGGCCTTCATCATGTCCATCAGTTCCTGGTCCACGTCCTTGTCGCGCACGATATGGGCGAACCCGTCCACGCCCTGGCGCACCAGTTCCTTGGCGTCTTCCAGGTAATAGACGTGCGCCCAGACCTTCAAATTGTGCTTGTGCGCTTCTTCGATCGCGGCCTTGGTGACCGTGTAAGGCATCTTGGCCGGGATCATTTCGCGCTCGTCATCGACCCACATCTTGATCAGGTCCACGCCCTTGGCAGCCTCGGCGGCCACCGCCTTGCGCGCTTCTTCCGGCGTCGAGATCGGCACGTTCAGGCCGTAAAGACCGCCATAACCGCCCTTAAACACCAGCCCCTGGCCCGAAGTATAAACCCGCGCCATGCTGGGACGACCCGCGCGCAGCTCCTTGCGGATGTCGAAGATCACATCCTTGTCGGTGCCCGCCACCACAACGGTGGTCACGCCATAAGCGGCATAGATCTTCAGATCGGTTTCGACATTGGCGCGGTCGTAGAACTTAACGTCCTGCGTCACGTCCTGCATCATGCCGACATGGACATGGCCGTCGATGATGCCGGGCATCACAAACTTGCCGCTGAGGTCGCGCGTGGTGGCGCCGGCGGGCGCCTTGAGCTGCGCCATCGGGCCGACCCAGGCGATCTTGCC
>JBBSKJ010000157.1:0-5713 GCA_038256475.1 Micropepsales bacterium
ATCCGCACCGAACGCGTGCTGGCCGCCAAAAAAGCGGGAGGTGCATGATGCTGACCCTCGCCATACCGTCCAAGGGACGTTTGAAAGACAATTGCAACGCCTGGTTTGCCAGTGCCGGCGTGACCATGGAGCAGACGGTGGGCGCGCGCGGCTATCGCGCCAGCTTTGCCGGCTTCCCCGATGTCGAAGTCATGCTGCTGTCGGCGGGCGAGATCGCCTCGTCGCTGCTGGCGGGCGACATTCACCTCGGCATCACCGGCGAGGACCTGCTGCGCGAGGAAGCACCGGAGCTTGCGGGCCGCATGCACCTGATCAAGCCGCTGGGCTTCGGCTTTGCCGATGTAGTTGTGGCGGTGTCGGGTTACTGGATCGATGTTTCGACCATGGCCGACCTGGACGATGTATGCGCCGCGTATGCGGCGACGCATCGCCGCCGGCTGCGCGTGGCGACCAAATATGCCCAGCTGACCCGCAGCTTTTTTGCCCAGGCCCGGATTTCGGACTATCGCATCGTACCCAGCGCGGGCGCCACCGAAGGCGCGCCGGCGGCGGGTACCGCCGAAGTGATCGTGGACATCACCACCACCGGCGCGACGCTGAAGGATAACGGTCTGAAAATCCTGGATGATGGCGTGATCCTGAAAAGCCAGGCGCAGCTGGCGGCATCGCTCACTGCCGACTGGGATGCGGATGCCCGCAAGGCTTGCGACGCGCTGCTATCAAAGCTTGATCCTGCCAGCCCGCTTTATGCGACGCTGGCCAAACAGCTGCCTTAAGCCTTTTCCAGCAAAGTCAGATAAGCGGTTTCGATATTGCGGGCCAGCCCCACGGTATCGAACAGCGGCGCGGTGGCGCGGTTCGCCGCCAGCCTGTCGCGCAAAGTCTTCAGCCGCGCCGGGTCGCGTGCCAGGGCCAGCGCCAACGATTCATAGTCTTGCGCGGAATGCGTCACCAGTTCCGGTAATCCCGCCGCCGCTACCAGGCTGGCGGCCACGCGTCCGGGGTAGCTTTCGCCCAGCTGGGTCAGGACGGGCAGGCCCGCCGCCAGCGCGTCCGCCGCCGTGGTATGGGCATTGTAAGGCAGGGTGTCGAGAAACAAGTCAGCCAATTGGTGTCGGGCGTGATGGACCTCCAGCGGCACATGACCGGCGAAGACCAGGCGCTCCGGCGCGACACCGCGTGCCACAGCTTCGCGGCGCAGAGCTTCTGTCGCGCCCTCGCGAAGCCATAAGACGCTGCCTGGTATTTCTTTCAACAATCGCATCCAGATGTCGAACACCGGCGGCGTGATCTTGAAGTTGTTGTTGAAGCAGCAAAAGACGAATCCGGCTTCGGGCAGCCCTGCTTCCTTGCGGCTCGGCGGCGCTGTGCTGGCCCGCGCTGTGTCCATGGGAAAGAAGCTGCCGGGCAGATGGACGATCCGTTCGGAATAGAAAATCTGGTGTGATGCGGGCAGGACGATCTCATCGGCAAGAATGGCGTCGATGAAATCCGCCCCGCTGGTGCCCGGATAGCCCAGCCAGCTGACATGGACCGGCGCCGGGCGGTGGGCGAGGGCGGTCAGCAAGGATCCTTCGGTACAACCACCCACCTCGTCGGCGACATCGATCTCCAGTTCGCGCAGCAGCGCGGCGGTGCGGCCCATATCCTCGTCCACCGGATGGAACTGGTCGCAGGCGGCTTCGATGCGGCGGCGGGTGTCGCCGTCATCCGGCGGGCCGGCGGCGATGGCGATCACCTCAAAGCGAGTGCGGTCGTGGCGCTCCAGCAGCCCGGCAATCTGCTGTCCCACCGGATGCGTCCGGAAGTCGTGGGACAGATAGGCCAGCCGGGTCCGGTCATGCCGGTATTTTTCACCACGCCACAGGGGCGCCGGCATTTGTGGAACGGCGTCGCGGATCGCGCTTTGCGCGCAGTTGCGCTGCAGCGCGCCGTCGTTGCTGTAACTGAGCAGGACCAGGGGGTGAACCCGGGCGCCGGCCGAAATACGCTGCGGCAATTGCGTTTCCATCCGGGCCCTGCGCGCCCAGTCGCACTGGTACAAGGCCGCCTTTGCGGCTTCCCCCCAGGCGTTGGGGAAATCGGGATCGTCCGCCATCACCCGGTCATAATCCACCAGCGCTTCGTCATAGCGCTTGAGGGATTGCAGCGCGGTGGCGCGGTTCATCCGGAAATATGAATTCTGCGGCTGCAGTGCCAGCGCCCGGTCAAAACTGGCCAGCGCGTCGGCGGCGCGCTTCAGCAGCAGCAACACGCTACCCTTGTTGTTCCACCCTTCCGCCATCTCGGGGCGAATGGTCAAAGCGCGGTCGAAACTGGCAACCGCTGGTTCCAGTTGCCGGGACTTTTGCAGCGCGATGCCACGATTGTACCAGGTGCCGGCATCCTGCGCATGGATTGCCAGCGCCGCATCGAAGCTGGCCAGCGCGTCGTCGAACCGTTCCAGCGCGGCCAGCGCATTGCCGCGATTGTTCAGGGCGTCGCTGTAACCGGGCTTGAGCGCCAGCGCGCGATCATATGTTTCCAGCGCATCCAGGAATCGCTGTTGATCCTGCAAGGCATTCCCGAGATGCAGCAGGATCGCCGGGTTTCCCGGTTGCGCCGCAAGTGCGGTCTCCAGCAGTTCCACCGCTTCGGCGCTGCGACCCTGGCTAGCCCGCAGCGCGCCCAACAAATAGGTGACCTGCGCATGGCCCGGCTTTTGGGCCAGCAGGCGCGCGTACAAGTCTTCCGCCTGTGCGAGATTGCCGGCCTGGTGGGCGGCGATGGCCTCTTGAAACAGTGCTTTCAGATCCACGTCAGGGCAGCTTCGCCGTACCCCGGATGTCGGGGTCGGCGATATGCTCCTTCTTCCATCGCATCGCGGTTTCGATGCGGGTGCGGCCGGAAGGGTGGGCGAAAAAGATCACTTCTTCCCACCGGCCCGGCTCCAGCTTGCGATAGGTTGACAGTTTCAGCATCACGCTGGCGAAGGCGTCGGGCTTGCGCACGGCGTTCAGCCCGAAGATATCGGCCTGGGATTCCGTGGTGCGGGAAATCGAATTGGTCACCGGCGTGGCCAGGAAGAAAAACACCGCCGACAGTGCCGCCAGTAGCGGCAGGCCCGCCACATCGCTGATCTTTCGCACCTGCCATTGGCCGCCGAAAATATCGCAGGCGATCAGGAAGGCCCAGTTGACGAAGGCGAAGCCAACGATCGTCACCAGGCCCATCATCAGCAACAGGCGCAGCGTGTGGCCCATTGCATAATGACCGATCTCATGGCCCATCACCGCCAGCACTTCATCCGGGCTTCCTTGGTTCATCAGATTATCGGTCAGGGCGATGCGGGTGGTATCCAGGAATCCCGAAACATTCGCCGAGATGCGATTGGACTGGCGCGAGGCGTCCACCAGCCAGACATTCTGCGCCGGCACGTCATTGGCGCGGGCCAGCGACTGGATGCGCGTTTTCAGCGGCCCGTCCGGCAGGGGCGTGTACTGGTTGAACAGGGGGGCAATGAAAACCGGATAGATCACCAGCATGATGATCTGAAACAGGATGGCCAGGCCTGCGCCCCATAGCCACCAGCTTTCCTGCGCCCGCCGTATCACGGCATAGAGGATTGGCAAGAACAGCACCGCCGTGAGCAAGGTGAGCGCGAACCCAATGCCAAACTCGCCCAGCCAGGCCATGAGGGACAGGTTGGACAGGCCATAGGCATGTTCCCGGTAAAAACTTTCATACAGCGCAAGGGGAAATACCGCGAGTGTGGTCAGCGCCACATAAACGGCGGCATAGAGCATCACCTGATAGCTGCGGCTGTGGGTGCGGTCCTCCACCCAGTTGCGGATGCACGTCGATATCTGCAGCCACAACAGCAGCCCCGCGATCACCAAGGCGTAGATTAGGTCCATAAACTGCAAAGCATAGCCGCCCTCGAAATAGGCGTCGGACTTGGCGCGATCCTCGCCGCTGACCTGGGCGAGATAGGCGTTGGCGGCCGCCTGGGCATCGAAGGCAGGCGTGGTGTCCATCACCGGCAGCGTCCCCACCTGGATGTCGGACGTCGGGGCGGCGCGGGGAGGTGGGCCGGAATATTCGACCGCAGGCTGTGCCGCCCCCGGCAGCGCCACGGCAATAAAAAGCAGCGCGGCTGCCGCGATCCGTGCGAAGGCCATATGGCGTTTCCCTGTTGCGCCAAGCCTAACAGGATTTCATGACATCCCAAGCGCTTAATACTGCTAAGCTGCTGTAATGTCCGCAAAACATTTTGCGATTGCCGCGCTCGCGGCCAGCTTAATGCCCCTGTCCGCAACGGCGCAGGGTTCGCTGGATTCGGCGCGTTATCGCGATTGCCTCGCCGTAACCAGCACCAAGCCGGCGGCGGCGCTGGCGGATGCTGACAGCTGGGCGAAATCAGGTGGTGGCGCGCCCGCCCTGCATTGCGCGGCTCTGTCGCTGATTCAGCTCAAGCGCTACGGCGATGCGGGCGGGCGGCTTGATCGCGCCGCCGCCGACCCCAAGGTGCCCGACCTTGCGTTTCGCGCGGTGCTGTTCACCCAGGCAGGTAACGCCTGGCTGATGGCGGGCAATGGCGCCAAGGCAACGCAGAGTTTTTCCGCCGCCCTGGCGCTGTCACCAGGCGATGCCGACCTTTATGCCGATCTCGCCCGCGCCCAGGCGATGCGCCGCAATTGGCAAGAAGCCGATATGCGCCTTGGCACCGCGCTGCAACTGGCGCCGCGCCGCGCCGATCTGCTGGTGCTGCGGGCCAGCGCTCGCCGCGCCCTCAAGCGCTATGCCGACGCGCGCGGCGACATTGAAGCGGCACTGAAGCTGAAACCCGGTGACGGTGAAGCGCTGGTGGAGCGCGGCTTGCTGCGGCAACAGTTGGGCGATCTGGGTGGGGCGCGGCGTGATTTTCAGGCGGCGCTGAAAAGTGGCTCGGCGGAAGTGGTGGCCCAAGCCAAATTCAATCTGGACACGCTCAAGCCATAGCGGCGCGCCATTCCTGGCGCACGCTGTCATCTGTTTCCTGCACCGCTTGCGCCAATGCTGCGAACTGCTCGGCCGGCAGCAGCCGCGACAGCGCCCACACCGCCGCGCCGCGCACCAGCGGCGAGACATCGGCCAGCGCCTTGCGTGCCGCATCGATCAGTGACGGATCATTGCTGTTGCCAATGGCGATCATCACATTGCGCGCGAAACGGTCGCGCCCGATGCGCTTGACCGGTGACTTGCGGAACAAGGCGCGGAACGCGGCATCGTCCAGCGCCGCCAGATCGGCCAGCCGGGCCGTTTTCAATTCCGCGCGCGCCGACAATTTCATCTCCGAGGCGGCGCTGGCGAACTTGTTCCACGGACACACCGCCAGGCAGTCGTCGCAGCCATAGATGCGGTTGCCCATGCTCTCGCGGAATTCGCGCGGGATCGGCCCTTTATTCTCGATGGTGAGATAGGAAATGCAGCGCCGCGCATCCAGCCGGTAGGGCGCGGGGAATGCGCCGGTCGGACAGACGTCCAGGCAGGCATGGCAGTTGCCGCAATGATCTTCTTCGGGCGCATCCGGCGGCAGCTCCAGGGTGGTGAAGATGCTGCCCAGGAACAACCAGGACCCGAATTCGCGCGACACGAGGTTGGTGTGCTTGCCCTGCCAGCCCAACCCGGCATTCTGCGCCAGGGGTTTTTCCATCACCGGTGCGGTGTCGACGAACACTTTTACTTCGGCGCC
>JBBSKJ010000158.1:0-5710 GCA_038256475.1 Micropepsales bacterium
ATCGAGAAGACCTGGCGCTTGACGCTTTCGGCCAAGGGGCCCGCCTCGGAATCTTTTTGAATTGCATCGGCTTCCGCCGCCAGCACCGAGAGCGGCGTCTTTAAGAAATGCGCGAGATTGGAAACATGGGTGCGGGCGCGGCCTACCACTTCCTCGCTATGCTGGATCAGCGAATTGAGTTCGGTGGCCAGGGGTTCGATCTCGGTGGGGAAATGCCCGTCCAGCCGCCGCGCCTTGCCATCGCGGATGCGCGCCAAAGCTTCGCTCACCCGGCGCAGCGGCAACAGACCGATGCGCACCTGCAGCAGGATGGCTGTGATCAGTCCCAGTCCCAGCAGCAGGAAGGACCAGATCAAGGTGACATTGAACTCGTCGGTCTGGCGCTCCACTTCCGCCATGTCGCCGGCCACCAGGAAGGTGTAATCGCCGCTGGCCTGACCCGGCGTCAGGTCCACCCGGCGCGACACCACGCGAAGATTCTGGCCTTCGGGGCCATCCGCCCGACCCCAGGTCAGCGCGCCCTGGGCGACTTGGTTGACCGGAACGATCTCGTGATCGAACAGCGAGCGCGAAATCTGTCCGCCGGCAGCCCCCGATTTGATCTGGTAATAGAGGCCGGAATAGACCCGGGTGAAATTGTGATTGAGAAAGCGGCTCTGCAGCATCACACCGCCATTGGGATCTGGCTCGGCGGCGGCGATCAGCCCGTCCATGTCGGATGCCAGCGCGGCGTCGAAGCTGTTCTGCGCCGCCAGGCGGAAGGCGTTGGACAGCACCGCGCCGCCCACCAACAGGCCCAGCAAGGTCCATATCGCCGCCGCCGCAATCAGGCGCGACGATAGCGACTCAAGCCTCAGCCGGCCTGCCGTCCAGTTTCGGATCTTCGAGAGAATAGCCAAGCCCGCGTACCGTCTGAATGAGGCCTGCGTCGGTCTTCTTGCGCAGGCGGCCGATGAAAACCTCGATCGTGTTGGAATCGCGGTCGAAGTCCTGATCGTAGAGATGCTCGACCAGTTCGGTGCGCGACACCACCTTGCCGCGATGATGGGCGAGATAGGCCAGGAGCCGGTATTCCTGGCTGGTCAGCTTGACCGGATTGCCATCATAGGTGACGCGGCTGGCGCGCGGATCGATATGCAGCTTGCCGATCTCGATCTCGGCAGTGGCGATGCCGACGGCGCGGCGCAGCAGCGCGCGCAGGCGGGCCAGCAGTTCCTCGGTGTAGAACGGCTTGGCAAGGTAATCGTCGGCGCCGGCGTCGAAACCGGCCACCTTGTCGCTCCAGCGGTCGCGGGCGGTCAGGATCAGCACCGGCATGGTCTTGCCGGACTTGCGCCACTTTTCCAGCACGGTGACGCCGTCCATCTTGGGCAGGCCCAGATCCAGGATCACCGCGTCATAGGGTTCGGTGTCGCCCAGGAAATGGCCTTCTTCGCCATCCGTGGCGATGTCGACCACATAACCGGCATCAGCCAGCGCCTTCTTGAGAAGCCGCTGCAGATCCTTGTCATCCTCGACCAGCAGAATGCGCATGCGGTCTCCTAACGATCGCGCCGCCCGCGGCCGCGCCGTTCCCCACCGGGGTTACCATAGCGCGGTCGTGGGACGAAGTTTGGGGCGTACTGCTCGCGGTCCCGGGCGCGGGCCCGGCCATAGCCGCCATCATAGGGCTCGGCGGTATAAGGCGGGTAGCGGTCGACGAAGGGGCGCGCACCCTCGCCCCGGCGCTCACGGAAATTGCGGCCTTCATCGACACTGTCGCGCCCGGGCGATGAACGCAGGACGCGGCCGCTGCGGGCGTCGGCGTCGAGCCAGATGATGCGTCCGTCGGGCGTCATCCATTTCAGGCGGTACTGGGGATCACCGGTCGGGCCATTGGTCGGGCCCTCGGCGTCATAGAATTCGCCTGGATGGGAACGGCGGATACCGGGCAACAGGCGATCCAGCGGCTGCACGCCATCGCCACCGCGTTCACGGCGGGGCTGGGCCTGGGCATCGGTCGCGGTCGCCACGACGGCCAAGCTCGAGCAGGTCAGAAAAATCGCAAACAAAATTCGGGCAAACATGGGCTTTTTCTAAGGCAGAAGACATGAACCACGCATGAACACCCTGTCCAGACCCGGTTCAGTTTCCCCCTCCTATGGTCGGCGCATGGACGGAAAACGAAACACCGCCCAAACGGATGAGAAGGAGACAGTCATGTTTAACACCAAAACGCTTCTGGCGGCAGCTTCTCTGGCGGTCCTGACGGCTGTGGGCCTCGGCTCCGCCTCGGCCCAGCCCTGGGATCGTGGTCATCGCAGCGACCGCCATTTCAACGATCACGGCCGCTATGACCGCCATCACGGTTATGTGAACCGCATGCATGTTCGCCGCGCCCTGCGCCACCAGCGCCTGTCGGTGATCAGCGAACCGTTCTTCATGCGCGGCCGGTTTGTGGTTCGCGCCCAGGACCGCTTCGGCCGGTTGGTGCTGGTGCAGGTCGATCCTTACAGCGGCAGGTTCATCCGCCGCCTGTAAGCAACAATCTTGAGGAGCAAGGTCCGTGGTATGCCCCTCCCCATAGGACCCCAGACCGTCAAGTGAAGCCCGCGTCGCAAGACGCGGGCTTCTTTGCTTTCAGGGCCCGGCGGCGACATCGTTGCCGGTGTGGGTGATTACCGCCGGCGTGAACTTCCATTCGCGCAATATCTTCACCGCCGCTTCCAGCCCGTCCTTCACCAGGCCGCGCCGGATGAAATCCAGCATCTCGTCGGTGTTCAGCGATACCGTCGCCGCCTGGTGGCCACGCGGACCGGGCAGCGACAAAAACAGCGGCACCGAATTCATGATCCCGGTCAGCACGAAGTCCTGGAACCACTTCTGGCGCACGGTCTTCAGCGGATTGCCGATCAGCATCAGACCGATGCCGGTGGAGAGATCGAAATCCTGCGAAATGCCTTCTGTCTCGATATAGGGCATGACGCCGGAACGGTCGGGCCGCCACTCCTCACCGAAAATCTCCACCGTCCGCCAGGCGCAGAACCATTCGCGGCAAATGGGGGGCCGCGTTTCATAGACCGCACAGCCGGTGCCGGTGCAATGCCGGCAGGCCACGCCGGACTGTTTCTGGATTTCCGGCTTGTCGATGGTCGGCCAGGTACAGCAGACCGCGCATTCGCCGCAGTCGCGCCCCGCCACCAATGTCATGCCGTCCCACATCGTCCAACACTGGCAGCTTCCGGAAAAACCCGCCAGTGCAGCGGCTTCGGGTGCGCACCTTGAAACTGCCGCAAATATCGGTCAGCTATCCCGCAAATGTCCGACTGGCAAAACCGCCTGAACACCGATACGGCGCGAAAGATAGCGGACCGCTACGCCCCAGCTTTCGCCATTACCATGGCAGTCATCTCCGTCCCGCTGGCGCTGCTTTACCTGGTCCCGGTGGTGCTTGGCCTGTTCGCGCCGCCGCTGGACCCCAAGGTCGATCTCTATGCGGTCAACCGCCCGCTGGCCTTCACCTTCCTGGACACAAAGGGCAACGAAGTCGGCCATCGCGGCGCCATTGTCGGCGCGCGGCTGAAGCTGGAGGAAATGCCCGCCTTCCTGCCCGCCGCCTTCATCGCCATGGAAGACCGGCGCTTCTATTCCCATAACGGGATCGATCCGCGCGGGCTGGCGCGGGCGGTGATCCTGGACCTGCGCGCGCGGTCGGTGGTGGCGGGCGGTTCGACCATCAGCCAGCAGACCGCCAAGATCATCTATACCCAGCAACAGCGCACTTTCTCGCGCAAAATGACCGAGCTGGTGAATGCCGCGGGGCTGGAAAAGTCGCTGACCAAGGATCAGATTCTCCAGCTCTATCTCAATCGCATTTACCTGGGCAGCGGCGCCTATGGCGTCGATGGCGCGAGCCGGGTTTATTTCGGCAAGAGCGCGCGCGATCTCAACCTGGCGCAGGCCGCCATGCTGGCGACCCTGACGCGTGCGCCGTCGGTCTTCTCGCCGCGCCGCGATCTGCTGCGCGCCCAGCAGCGCGCCAGCCTGGTGCTGGATTCCATGGTGGACAATGGCGCCGTCACCGAGGAGCAGGCGGCGCAAGCCCGCGCCCACCCGGCCGTGATCGTGGACCGCACCACCACCAACGCCCGCAACTATTTTCTGGATACCGCCGCCGACCAGGCGCTGAAGCTGGCCACCATCGACGGCGTGCCGCCCCCGTCCGACCTGATTGTGTACACCACCATGGAGCCCCAGGTGCAGGAGGCGGCGCGGCTGGCGGCCCTGAACACCATCACCAAATACAAGAAACGCACCCGGGCCAGCGAAGCCGCGGTGGTGGTGATGAAGCCCGATGGCGCGGTCAGCGCCCTGTTGGGCGGCGTGGATTACCGTGAATCCGTTTTCAACCGCACCACCCAGGCCCATCGCCAGCCCGGTTCGGCCTTCAAGCCCTTCGTTTATCTGGCGGCGCTGGAAGCCGGCATCTCGCCCTGGGAAACACGCGATGATGAGCCGGTGGACATAGCGGGCTATACCCCGACCAATTTCGGCGGAAAATATTACGGCACCGTCACCCTGGCGGATGCGCTGGCCCACAGCGTCAACACCATCGCGGTCAGCCTTGCCCAGGAAGTCGGCGTCCGCAATGTGATCGCCACCGCCAAGCGCGTCGGTATCACCTCACCGATGCAGGCCAATGCGAGTCTGGCGCTGGGCACCGCGGAAGTCACGCCGCTGGAACTGACCGCGGCCTATGCCGCCATCGCCAATGGCGGCTACCGGGCCCTGCCCTATCTGGTGACGCGGATCGATATCAGCGGCAGGCCCGTCTATCAGCGTGTGCCGCCCCAGCCACAGCGCGTCATTGATCCCGAAGTGAACCGCGACCTCATCGCCATGATGCATGGCGTGGTGATCGGCGGTACTGGCGGCTCTGCCTCACTGCGTGGGCGCGAGGCCGCCGGCAAGACCGGAACCACCCAGGATTCCAAGGATGCCTGGTTTGTCGGCTTCACCACCGACTATGTCGCCGCCGCCTGGGTCGGTAACGACGATGCCAAGCCCACGCGCAATGTCACGGGCGGCACCTTGCCCGCCTATATCTGGCGCGAGACCATGCTGGCGGCGGAAAAAGGTCTTCCCCTCAAGCCGCTGGACAAGTCGGTCAAGCCGCCCGAAGCCGAACTGCTGATGGCATCGGATGTGACCTGGGGCAGCGTGGACGAGGAAGCACTGGCGCGGGCGCCTGAATTTGCGGATGCCGAACCGGAGCAGGAGCCGCAGCGCCGCCGCCGCAGCGGGCTGCTGGGCTGGCTGTTTGGCGATGATGACGATGACGAACCGCCGCCGCCGCCCCGCTAGAAGCATGGTATAAGTGCCAATGCTTCGCCGCGTCATTATTCTTCTTGCCGCTCTGCTCGTCGCAGCTCCGCCTGCCATGGCCGCGACCACCATCCGTTTTGTCACCGACTGGAAAGCCCAGGCCGAACATGGCGGCTTTTACCAGGCGGTGGCGGACGGGCTGTATGCCCAACGCGGGTTGGATGTGAAAATCATCCAGGGCGGGCCGGAGGTGAATGTACCGCAGCTGCTGGCGGGCGGCGCCGCCGATTTCGGCATGGGCTCCAACAGTTTCATCCCGCTCAACATGGTGCGGTCAGGTGTGCCGATCACGGCGGTGATGGCAATCTTCCAGAAAGACCCGCAGGTGCTGATCAGCCATCCGCGC
>JBBSKJ010000159.1:0-5675 GCA_038256475.1 Micropepsales bacterium
ATGGCCGAAGCCCGCGAAAGCATGGAGTATGACGTGGTCATCGTCGGCGGTGGCCCGGCGGGGCTGGCGGCGGCGATCCGACTGAAGCAACTGTCCGCCGATATCAACGTCTGCGTGCTGGAAAAAGGCTCCGAGATCGGGGCCCATATCCTGTCCGGCGCGGTGATCGATCCCAAGGCCCTGACCGAGCTGATCCCCGACTGGAAGGACAAGGGCGCGCCGGTGGAAACCGCGGTCACCGATGATCGCTTCTGTTTCTTCACCAAAAGCGGGGCGCTCACCATTCCGCATTTCCTGTTCCCGCCGCTGCTGAGCAACCGGGGCAATTACATCGTCAGCCTCGCCAATCTGTGCAAATGGCTGGCCACCCAGGCGGAAAGCCTGGGGGTGGAAATCTATCCCGGCTTTCCCGCCCACGAACTGATCCTGGAAGGGGACGTCGTCAAAGGCGTGGTCACCGGCGACCTTGGCGTGGCGAAAGACGGCCACCGCAAGGACGGCTACACACCCGGCATGGAGCTGCGCGGCAAATATACCTTCTTCGCCGAAGGGGCGCGCGGTTCGCTTTCCAAGCAGCTTTGCGCGCGCTTCGGGCTGCAAGACGGGCGCGAGCCGCAGAAATTCGGCATCGGCCTGAAGGAATTGTGGGAGTTGCCGGCGGACCAGCATAAAAAGGGCATGGTGCTGCATGGCATGGGCTGGCCGCTGGATTCGGAAACCGGCGGCGGCCTCTTCATGTATCACTGGGGCGATAATCTCTGCTCCATCGGGCTGGTGGTGCATCTCAACTACAAGAATCCCTGGCTGGACCCGTTCGGCGAGTTTCAGCGCGCCAAGACTCATCCGGCGATTGCGCGTGTGCTCAAAGGCGGCAAGCGAATCGGCTATGGCGCGCGCGCCATCACCGAAGGCGGATACCAGTCGGTGCCGCAATTGTCATTTGCAGGCGGGGCGCTGATCGGCTGCAGCGCCGGCTTCGTCAATCTGCCGCGCATCAAGGGCAGCCACAACGCGATGAAGACTGGAATGCTGGCGGCGGAGGCGGCGGTGAACGCGCTTCGCGCGGGCCGGGCGGGCGACCGGCTTTCAGAATATGACGCAAGCTATGCGCGCAGTTGGGTTGCCCACGATCTGCTGCGGGTGCGCAACGCCAAGCCGCTCTGGTCCAGGCTGGGCACCGTGCTGGCCTTGCCCCTGATCGGGCTGGATCTCTGGACCAACCAGCTATTCGGGTTTTCTTTGCTGGGAACCCTGGGTCACGGCAAGCCCGACTTCGCCACGCTCCGCAAAGCTGCCGACAGCACAAAAATCACCTATCCCAAGCCCGACGGAACATTGACCTTTGACCGGCTTTCGAGCGTTTTCGTCTCCAATACCAATCACGAGGAAGACCAGCCGGTGCATCTGGTGCTGAAAGACCCGGCCATTCCCATTTCGGTCAATTTGCCCGAGTATGGCGAGCCGGCGCAGCGTTACTGTCCGGCAGGCGTCTATGAAGTGATCGCGGAGGCCGCCGGCCCCAGGTTCCAGATCAACGCCCAGAACTGCGTGCATTGCAAAACCTGCGACATCAAGGATCCGTCGCAGAATATCACCTGGGTTACGCCCGAAGGCGGCGGCGGACCCAATTATACCAATATGTAGGAGCCTGGCGTGCGCGGCTTAGTATCCCTCTCTGCGATCGTCCTGCTGCTGGCGGGCTGCGCCACCGCGCCGGTGGAAATGGAAATAACGCCGGAGAGCAAGCGCGATGCCGAGGCCTTCTCCACCTACCTGTCGGCGCGCTTTGCGGCATCCGAGCACGATCTGCCGGAGGCGGCGCGCTATTACAGCAAGGCGCTGGAGAATGATCCCGCCAACTCCTCGCTGCTGGCCCTGACATTTTTCTATTCCACCACATCCGGCGATTTCGAGGGCGCCGCCAAATATGCGCAAGCTGTCGTGGCTGCCACGCCGGATGATCGCGCCGCGCGCCTGGCGCTGGCGGTGCTCGCCTTCAAGCGCAAGGACTATGCCGATGTCCGCCAGCATCTGTCGCTTTCGGCCAAGGGCCCCTTCACTGTCCTGACCCTCTCGCTGTTCGATGCCTGGGCGGCGGCGGCAATGCGCGACACCGCCGGCATGGAAAAAAATCTGCAGGCCATGACCGAGCAGAAGGGCGCGGAGAATATGGCGGCTTTCCATACCGCGCTGCTGCAGGACTATCTGGGCAAGACCCAGGCCGCCGAAGCGGCGTACAAAAAGGCAATGAGTTCCACCACGCCGCCGCCGCGCGTTCTGGAAGCCTATGGCCGTTTCCTGGAACGCAATGGCCGGGGGAGTGACGCCCTGACCCTGTATCGTTCGCACCAGGGCAATGGTGGTCTGGCGACGGTGGTCAGGCCGGGCCTGGCGCGCGTTGCCGCAAACCAAAAACCCGAAAGCCTGGTCCGCACGCCCGCCGACGGCGCCGCCGAAGCCCTGTTCGGAATCGCCGCCTCGCTCACCGACGGGCAGAGCGCCGATGTTTCCATCCTCTATCTGCGCATGGCGCTGTATCTCAGACCTGATCTGGGGCTGGCCAACCTTCTGTTGGCCGATCGCTTTGAAACCCTGCGCAAGCACGAGGCGGCGATCGCCATCTACAAATCCATTCCGCAGGACTCGCCCTATTACCGCATGGCGCAAATCCAGGCGGCGTTGAACCAGCAGCGGCTGGGCAAGGGCGACGCCGCCATTGCCGAGCTGAAGAAGCTGGTGGCGACGGACCCGGCGGACACCGAAAGCTGGGTGGCGCTGGGCGATACCTATCGCGCGGGCGAGAAATACGCCGAAGCGATCAGCGCCTATGACTCAGCGGAAAAAGCCATCGGCACGCCCGTCCGGCGCGACTGGCCGATGTTCTATGCCCGCGCCATGGCCAAGGAGCGGCTGAAGCGGCTGGATGATTCCGAGGCTGATATCGAGGCAGCCCTGAAATTGTCGCCGGACCAGCCGGAACTGCTGAATTATCTTGGCTATAGCTGGGTGGACCGGGGCCGCCGGATTCCCGAGGCCCTGACAATGCTGGAAAAGGCGCGCAAACTGCGCCCCTATGACGGCTATATCGTCGACAGCGTGGGCTGGGCCTATTACCGGCTCGGCCGCTATGAGGATGCCGTCAAGACGCTGACGGCGGCGGTGCTGCTGGTGCCGGGCGATCCGACCATCAATGATCATCTGGGCGATGCGATGTGGCGCGCGGGCAAGAAGATCGCGGCGCGCTTCCAGTGGAACCACGCCATTACCTTCAGCACCGATCCGGAAGAAAAGGCGGTCATCGAGCGCAAGCTGAAGAATGGCCTGAGCGAAAAGCCCGCCTGACGTGATCGTTGAACGCGCGCCTGCCAAGATAAATCTGTTCCTGCATGTCGGCGCAAAGCGCGCTGATGGGTTTCATCCGCTGCAAAGCCTGGCGGTGTTCACCGGTATGGGCGACGAACTGGCGCTGGCGGCGGCGCTGGATTTGTCGCTGACCATCAACGGACCCTTCGCCCACGGACTGGATGGGGAAGGCGACAATCTGGTTCTGCGCGCCGCCCGCGCCCTCGGATCCCGCGCTCTGGGATCCCGCGGCGCGGTGCTGACCCTGACCAAGAATTTGCCCGTGGCATCGGGTATCGGCGGCGGCTCATCGGATGCGGCGGCGGCGCTCAGGGGCCTGCGGCGTTTGTGGGACGCCGACATCCCTGACACAGCGCTGCACGAAATCGCCGCCACGCTCGGCTCTGATATTCCGGTCTGTGTCGATGCTCGCAGCGCCTTCATGGAAGGGCGGGGCGAAATACTGCGCCCCGTTGGCGCCATGCCGCACATCGCCATGCTGCTGGTCAATCCAAAGGTTGTGGTACCCACCAAGGATGTTTTCGGCGCGCTTGAGGGCCGCAGCGGCGTTGAACGCGAACTGCCGCTGGAAGGTTTCCCCGATACCGCCGACCTGCTGCGTTTTCTGGAAACCACCCGCAATGACCTGGAAGCGCCGGCGCGGAAGATCCAGCCGGTGATCGGGGAGGTCTTGAGCGCCATTGCGGCTTTGCCGGGGGCGCTGTTCACCCGCATGTCGGGCAGCGGCGCCACCTGTTTTGGCATTTTCGCCGATGACGGCTGCTGCCGCCGCGCCGCCGGGATATTGCAGCAAGCTTATCCGGGCTGGTGGATTGCACCCACCTGCGTCCCGCAAACAGGTGTCGGACCCGCGCAGCGGGACGGGCTTTAAGACGAATTTAACCTTGAGGGCCAATCCTGCGCCGCGAACCGCTAAGGAACGCCGCCCATGGCCAAAGAGCCCAAAGCCCCCGAAATCCTTTTTGTCGACAATGTTACGGCCCCGGACATCTATGCCACGGGCGCGACAGGTTTCTTTGTCTCCAATGGCGCCATCTCTATCACGCTGGAATCCATTCGCGCCAGCCATTCCGAACCGCCGGGCCCGCTGTCGCGCGTGGTGGTGGGCCGCCTGGTGATGCCGATTTCCGGCGCACAGGGGCTGGCCATCGGCCTGTTCGATTTCCTCGAGAAGCAGGGCTTCAAATACGATCGCAACGCGAGCTAGTAAGCGCGTTCCACGCAGAAGTCCGCAATATCCGCCAGCGCCCGCTTGATGTCGCTGTCGGGAAGCACGCCCAGCGCGGTCTTGGCGGCGTCGGCATAGCTGCGTGCTCGCCGCATGGTTTCCTGAATTGACCCGGTCTGTTCGATCAGGGTGATGGCGCGGTCCAGATCGCTTTCGGTCTGGTTGCCGGTCTCGATCACCCGCTTCCAGAACGGCTGGTCGGCCTCCCTCGAACGGGCATAGGCCAGGATGATCGGCAAGGTCATCTTGGCTTCGCGGAAATCATCGCCCACCGTCTTGCCCATCAGCGCCTGGCGGCCGGAATAATCCAGCGCATCGTCCACCAGCTGGAAGGCGATTCCCAAATTCTCGCCATAGTCGCGCATGCCGGCGACGAATTCATCGCTCTGGCCGGTGAGCAGCGCGCCCGAATGCGCGGCGGCGGCGAACAGGGCGGCGGTCTTGGCCGACACCACGCTCAGGTAATGATCTTCGCTCACCGCCAGATTGTTGGAGGATTTGAGCTGCATCACTTCGCCTTCGGCGATCACCGCCGAGGCGCCGGCCAGAATGTCGAGCACCGCCATATTGTCGGTCTCCACCATCAGCTGAAAGGCGCGCGAAAACAGGAAGTCGCCCACCAGCACCGACGGCTTGTTGCCCCACATCAGATTGGCGGAAACCTTGCCGCGCCTCAGCGCGCTTTCGTCCACCACATCGTCATGCAGCAACGTGGCGGTGTGAATGAACTCCACCGCGGCGGCCAGGCGCACATGGTGATCGCCGGTGTAACCGCCAGCCTGGGCGGCGGCCAAGGTCAGCATGGGGCGCAGACGCTTGCCGCCGGAATCGATCAGGTGCCGGGCGAGATCGGGGATCAGCGCGACGCCCGATGTCATGCGCGCATGGATCAGCCTGTCGGTCGCCGCCATGTCGGTGACGACCAGCGCGTGTAGCCGCTCCACCGGCGAGATGTCGCCGGCCCTGGCAGCCTTGAGAGTATCCTGCCCACCCATGGGGGCAGAATACCGGACCGGTTCGGGGCGCGGCAAGGGCGACAAATGCGCCTATTTTCATTATAAATCGCGGGATGCGACCCGTTCTC
>JBBSKJ010000160.1:0-5663 GCA_038256475.1 Micropepsales bacterium
AGACGTCGGCCGAAAACCTGCTGATCGTGGCGGCGACCGAAACCAACACCGACGAAGATTTCGATGCGCTGGTCCAGGCGCTGAAGGACGTGACATGAGCATGAACAATCAGGGCCGCCCAACTTCGGCAACGGGCGGGGCAGGCGAAGCCTTTCCGGCCCATATCGCGACCATTTCGGGCGACCGGGGCCTGGACCATGAAGAAGGGCTGATCTTCGAACTGGGTCATGGCGCCACCGGCGTCGATCTGCCCGATGTGCAGATTTCCGATGCCCGCCTGGGGGGGCTGCGCCGCAGCGGCGCCATCGGTCTGCCGGGCCTCAGCGAGCCCGAAGTGATCCGCCATTATGTGCGGCTGTCGCGCAAGAATTACGCGATCGACAGCGGGCTGTATCCGCTGGGCTCCTGCACCATGAAGCACAATCCGCGCCTGAACGAGAAGATGGCGCGGCTACCGGGCTTTGGCGATCTGCATCCGCTGGCGCCCCAATCCACCACCCAGGGCGCGCTGGAAGTGATTTCAGCCCTCATGAACTGGCTGACGGTCCTGACCGGCATGCCGGCGGTGGCGATGTCGCCCAAGGCCGGCGCGCATGGCGAACTCTGCGGCCTGCTGGCGATTCGTGCGGCCATTGCCGCCCGGGGCGAAAACCGTAAACGCGTCCTGGTGCCGGAATCGGCCCATGGCACCAACCCCGCCACCGCCGCCTTTGCCGGCTTCACCGTGGACGAGGTGCCCGCCAAGCCCAATGGCCGGGTGGACGCCGAAGCCCTCAAGGCCAAGCTGGGCCCGGACGTGGCGGCGATCATGCTGACCAATCCCAACACCTGCGGCCTGTTCGAAGGCGAGATCGTGGATATCGCCAAGGCGGTGCACGAGGCCGGCGCCTATTTCTATTGCGATGGCGCCAACTTCAATGCCATCGCCGGCAAGGTGCGGCCCGGCGATCTGGGCATCGACGCCATGCACATCAATCTGCACAAGACCTTTTCCACGCCTCATGGCGGCGGCGGTCCGGGCGCGGGCCCGGTGGTGCTGTCAGCGCGGCTGGCGGCCTATGCCCCCATTCCACTGCTGGTGGCCGACAAGGATGGCCTGCGCCTGATCGAAGATGCCGCCGACGCACCGGATGGCGCCAGGCCCTTCGGCCGCATGTGCGCCTTTCACGGCCAGATGGGCATGTTCACGCGCGCGCTGACCTACATGCTCAGCCATGGCCGCGACGGTGTGCGCCAGGCATCGGAAGATGCCGTGCTGTCAGCCAACTACATCCTGGCGTCTTTGAAAGACGTGATGAGCGCGCCGTTCGGCGACGGCCCTTGCATGCATGAGGCCTTGTTCGACGACAGCTTCCTGGAGGGGACCGGCGTCACCACGCTGGATTTCGCCAAGGCGATGATCGACGAGGGCTATCACCCCATGACCATGTATTTCCCGCTGGTGGTGCATGGCGCCATGCTGATCGAGCCGACGGAATCGGAATCCAAGCATTCGCTCGACCGCTTCATTCATGTGCTGCACACGCTGGCGACGGAAGCCCGCGCCAAGCAGACCGCGCGTTTCGCCGGTGCGCCGCATCTGGCGCCCCGCCGCCGGCTGGACGAAACGGCAGCAGCGCGCAAGCCGGTGCTGCGCTGGAAGCCCGATCCACTGAAAGCAGCGGCGGAATAGTGGCTACTGGCAGGTCTTGATCTTCAGTCCGGGCGGCAGCCTGGTCGCCGCATCGCTGCAGGCGGTGTCCAGCTGCGCCTGGGTCAGGCCCTTCACCTTGCGCAGGTCGGTGCCCAGGAATGAGGTGATCGAGGTCTTGGCCCCGGTCATGTCGGCGCCGTCCATTTTCGCGCCCGCCATGTTCGCGCCGCCCAGATCGGTGCCGCGGAAGCTGGCATTGGTGAAATCGGAAAATGACATGCACATCAGGCTGGCATCGGCGCCGTCGAAATTGGCGCCGCGCAGGTTCTTTTCCTTGACGCAGGTATTGGCGAGATTGGCGCCCGAAAGGTTGCAGCCGGGGCAGTCAACGATGCCAGCCTGAATGCGCGCCACCGCTTTGGGATCGGCGCCGAAGGCAGACGCCGTCCACAGGCCGGTGACGGCCAGGGCGATCAGAACAGCGACATACAGGGCGCATCTGGGCATGAGGCCAGACTGGAACAGCTTGGTTACCATTCGGTTTAAAAGACCGGGGTGGAACCACTGCGGGGTGTGCGGAAATGACGTTTTTTCCAGTTGAATATCGCCGGCTGGACTCCTAATTCGCGATTTCCTCGTAATCGAAATGATCGCGGATATGGGCGTTGAAATAGGCGCCGAGCGAGTCGGCGAAAATTAGACCGTCGTAAAGCTCCTGCGGCACGTCCTGATAGTCATAGGTGCGCCCTGACGACCGGAATTTGGCGCGCAGAACATGCGCCTCCTCGTCATAGGAAACCTGTTCAAGCGCGCTGGATTGGACATAGGCCATCTTTCGAGAACGGGACTGGCCACTCTTTTTTCCATGCAAAAAGAGCGCGGGAACCATGTCCCCGCGCTCTTTGTGACAGCCCGTTGAAATTGCTGCCTGTTATGAACAGCCCGAGGTGGAACCGCAGGTGTTGCACTTCATGCAGGTGCCATTGCGGACCAGGGTGAAGTTGCCGCAAGCGCCGCAGTTATCGCCTTCAAAGCCCTTGAGCCGCGCTTCCGCCGCCCGCACCGCGCGAGTATCTCGCGGCTTGGCCAGCACGGCTTCGATGTGGGCGACCTGCACCCCGACCGGCGAGGCGATGGAGGCCTCGACGCTGGCGCGGATTTCGGACAGGTCCAGGGCTTCATGGTCCGCGTCATTGTCGGCTTCAAAGGCGCCTTGCTGGAAATGATGGTCTTCCTCGGCCAGCATCTTGGGCGCCGCCCCGCCGCGCACCACCGCCATCTGGGTGCGGCCACGCAGATAGCCGCTGGAGGCCAGCCTGGAGATCGCCACTTCCGAGGTGCCGCCGTCGCCCCTGCCCAGATCGTCGTCCGCCGAGGGTACGACATGGGCGAGGTCGGTGCGGCCCAGATAGGACACGCCCAGTTCGCGGAAAATATAGTCCAGCACGCTGGTGGCATTCTTGATGGAATCATTGCCGATCACCAGGCCCGCCGGTTCGAAGCGGGTAAAGGTGAAGGCTTCGACGAACTCTTCCAGCGGCACGCCATATTGCAGACCCACCGAAATCGCGATGGCGAAATTGTTCATCAGGCTGCGGAAGGCGGCGCCTTCCTTGTGCATGTCGATGAAGATTTCGCCCAGCCGCCCGTCTTCATACTCGCCGGTATGCAGATAGACCTTGTGACCGCCGACAATGGCCTTCTGGGTGTAGCTCTTGCGGCGATGGGGCAGGCGCTCGCGCTCATGGCTGCGGATTTTCTCGATCACCCGCTCGACGATGCGCTCGGTCACCACCGTCTGCTGGGCGGGCGCGCGCGCCGCTTCGGGCATCAGGTCGTCTTCTTCCGCATCGGCGAACGCAAAGACCTGGCTGGCCAGCGGCTGGCTCAGCTTGGAACCATCGCGATATAGCGCGTTGGCCTTCAGGCCCAGCCGCCAGGACAGCATATAGGCCTCGCCGCAATCGGCGACGGCGGCGCTGTTGGCCATGTTGATGGTCTTGGAGATGGCGCCTGAGATGAAGGGCTGCACTGCCGCCATCATGCGGATGTGCGCCTCGACACTCAGCGCGCGCTTGCCGATACGCCCGCAGGGATTGGCGCAATCGAACACCGGCAGATGCTGCTCCTTCAGGTACGGCGCGCCTTCCAGGCTCATCGCGCCGCAGACATGCAGGTTGGCGGCGTCGATATCGGCCTTGGAAAAGCCCAGCGTCTTGAGCAGGTCGAAGTCCGGCGCGTCCAGCGCGCTTGCATCCAGCTTCAGCACCTCGGTGCAGAACTTGGTGCCAAAGGTGTACTTGTTGAAAACAAAGCGGATGTCGAAGGCTGCTTCCAGCGCCGCCTCGATCTGGCCGATCTGCTCGTCGCCAAAGCCTTTGCCGCGCAGGGCGTCGTAATTGATGCGACCCTGATAGTCTTCCAGCGTGCCGTGACCCACCGCATAGGCGACGATGGCGTCGATCTCCGCCTGGCCATAGCCCAGATTGGCCAGGGCTTCGGGGACACAGCGGTTGATGATCTTGAAATAGCCGCCGCCCGCCAGAGTCTTGAACTTGACCAGGGCAAAGTCGGGTTCAACGCCGGTGGTGTCACAGTCCATCACCAACCCGATGGTACCGGTGGGGGCGATGACGGTGGCCTGGGCGTTGCGGAAGCCAAGTTCCTTGCCAAGGCGCAAGGCATCGTCCCATGCGCGCTTGGCCGCGCTGGCCAATTCGCTGTCGGAAATTGCCTTCAGGTCCAGCGGCACGGGCAGGGTGGCCAGCTTCTCATAACCCTTCTCCTCGCCATGGGCGGCGCGGCGATGGTTGCGGATCACCCGCAGCATTGCCTCCTTGTTGGCGGCATACTCGGGGAAGGCGCCCAGCTCGCCGGCGATTTCGGCGCTGGTAGCATAGGAAACGCCCGTCATCAGCGCCGAAATGGCGCCGGCGATGGCGCGGCCTTCGCGGCTGTCATACGGGACGCCAGCAGACATTAAGAGCCCGCCGATATTGGCGAAACCGAGGCCCAGAGTGCGATAGTCATAGGACAGCTGCGCGATTTCCTTGGAGGGGAACTGCGCCATCAGCACCGAAATCTCCAGCACCATGGTCCACAGCCGCACGCCATGTTCAAAACCTTCTACGTCGAAGGTCTTGATTCCTTCGCCCTTGCGAAACTGCATCAGGTTCAGCGAGGCGAGGTTACAGGCGGTATCATCCAGGAACATGTATTCGCTGCACGGATTGGAGGCGCGGATTTCGCCGCCCGCCGGACAGGTGTGCCAGTCGTTGATGCTGGTGTGGAACTGGACGCCCGGATCGGCGCAGGCCCAGGCGGCATAGGACACCTTGTCCCACAGATCGCGGGCGCGCACGGTCTTGGCAATTTTGCCGCTGCCGCGGGTTGTCAGGTGCCAGTCATCATCTTCCAGCACCGCCTTCAGAAACGAATCGGTGACGCGCACCGTATTGTTCGAATTCTGCCCCGCCACCGAAGTATAGGCTTCGCTGTCCCAGTCGGTGTCGTAGGTGCGGAAGTCCATTTCCTTGTAGCCCTGACGCGCGAAGCTGATCACCCGCTCGATCAGATTGTCGGGGATCATGCTCTTGCGCGCGGCCTTGATCTCGCGGCGCAGCGCCGGGTTCTTCATTGGGTCGTAGCAATCGCCGCCCGAGCCTTCGCAATTGACGCAGGCCTTCAGCACCGCCTTCAGGTGCTTTTCCGCCAGCTTGGAACCGGTCACCAGCGCGGCGACCTTCTGCTCCTCGATCACCTTCCAGTCGATGAAGTCCTCGATATCGGGATGGTCGACATCCACGATCACCATCTTGGCGGCGCGCCGCGTGGTGCCGCCCGACTTGATGGCGCCGGCGGCGCGGTCGCCGATCTTGAGGAAGCTCATCAGGCCGGAGGATTTTCCGCCGCCCGACAGTTTTTCATCCGCGCCGCGCAGCGGCGAGAAATTGGTGCCGGTGCCCGAGCCGTATTTGAAGAGACGCGCCTCGCGGGTCCACAAATCCATGATGCCGCCTTCATTGACCAG
>JBBSKJ010000161.1:0-5660 GCA_038256475.1 Micropepsales bacterium
CGACCTGGCCGAGACCTATGTCGTGCAGGGCCGCGCCAGCGACAAGAAAACCGCCCTGCTTAAGGGCCGCACCCTGATCAACCTTTTCTTCGAGTCCTCCACCCGCACCCAGTCCAGCTTCGAGCTGGCCGGCAAGCGGCTGGGCGCCGATGTGATGAACATGTCGGTCAAGACTTCGTCGGTTTCCAAGGGCGAGACGCTGATCGACACGGCTTCAACCCTCAACGCCATGCGCCCTGACATTCTGGTGGTGCGCCATCAGGATGCCGGCGCCGCCGAGCTTCTGTCGCGCAAGCTGGATTGCAGCGTGATCAATGCCGGCGACGGCGCGCATGAGCATCCCACCCAGGCGCTGCTGGACGCGCTGACCATCCGCCGTAGGCTGGGAAGCTTCGAAGGCCTGGTCGTTGCCATTTGCGGTGACGTGCTGCACAGCCGGGTCGCACGCTCCAACCTGCGCCTGCTCTCCATGATGGGCGCGCGGGTGCGGCTGGTGGCGCCGCGCACATTGCTGCCGGTGGATGCCGAACGCTTCGGGGTGGAAATCCATACCGACATGAAAAGCGGCCTGGCCGGCGCCGACATTGTGATGATGCTGAGGTTGCAGCTGGAAAGAATGAGCGGCGCCTTCGTGCCGTCGGCGCGGGAATATTTCCGCTTTTATGGCCTGGACCGCGCCAAGCTGGCCGTTGCCAAGCCCGGCGCGCTGGTGATGCATCCGGGGCCGATGAACCGAGGTGTGGAAATCGCCTCCGATATCGCCGATGACGTGCAGGTCAGCCTGATTTCCGAACAGGTGGAGATGGGCGTCGCCATCCGCATGGCGATCCTGGATGCCCTCGCGCGCGGACTCGCGCGCAATCAAACAGAGGCGCGGAGGCTGACATGAACCGCCGCATCGCTTTCCGCAATGCGCGCCTGATCGATCCCGCCAATGGGCTGGACGTCAAGGGCGGACTTCTAGTGGAGAACGGTCGGATAGCCGATGTGGGCCCGCGCCTGTTCAACGATGCGGAAGCCAATGATCCCGAAGTGATCGACTGCCGCGGCCTGGTGCTGGCGCCCGGTTTGATTGACTGCCGTGTCTTCACCGGCGAGCCCGGCGGCGAACACCGCGAAAGCCTGGAATCCGCCAGCATGGCGGCGGCGGCCGGCGGCGTCACCAGCATGGTGGTGATGCCCAACACCGATCCGGTGATCGACGAACCTTCGCTGGTGGATTTTCTGCTGCGCCGCGCCGCCGCGACCGCCAAGGTCCGCGTGCTGCCCTGCGCCGCGCTGACGCGCGGCCTTGCCGGCCAGACCATGACCGAGATCGGCCTGTTGCAGGAAGCCGGCGCCGTGGCCTTCAGCGATGGCGACCGCTCCATCGCCAATGCCCGGGTGCTGCGCCGCGCTCTGTCCTATGCCGCCACCTTCAACGCGCTGGTGATCGGCCATGCCGAAGATCCCGAGCTGGTGCTGAACGCCTCCGCCACCGAAGGCGAATTCGCCACGCGGCTGGGCCTGCCCGCCGCGCCGGCCATCGCCGAAGCCATGATGGTGGAGCGCGACATCCGCCTGATCGAGCTGACCGGCGCGCGCTATCATTTCGGCCAGATTTCCACCCGCGCCGCCCTGGAAGCCGTGGCTGCCGCCAAGGCGCGCGGATTGCCGGTCACCTGTGCCGTCAGCGCCCATCACCTGATGCTGAACGAGCTGGATGTCGGCGCCTATCTCACCTTCCGCAAGGTTAGTCCGCCGCTGCGCAGCGAAGCCGACCGCGCCGCCATGGTGGAAGGCGTGGCCTCCGGCGTGATCGACGCCATCGTTTCCAGCCACGAGCCCCAGGGCGCCGATACCAAGCGCCAGCCCTTCGCCGCCGCCGCCGCCGGCACGGTGGGGCTGGAAACCTTGCTCCCCGCCGCGCTCGCCCTGGTGCATGAAGGTCATGCCAGCCTGTCGCATGTGCAGGCGACCCTGACCGCGGCGCCGTCACGCATCTTCGGCCTACCCGCCGGTACCCTGGCCAAGGGTGCGCCCGCCGATCTGGTGCTGATCGACACTGGAGAACCCCTGGTGGTGGATGCGGAGAAACTCCATTCGCGCGCCCGCAACACCGCTTTCGAAGGCCGCAAATTCCAGGGCCGCGCCCGCGCCACTTTCGTCGGCGGCGAATGCGTGTTCGACGCCAGATAGATCGCCAGATAGATTTTAACGCCAAAGGCTGGCATCGTCGCAGCTATGACCATGGCCCTTCTGCTCCAGGCTTTGCTGCTCGGTTATCTGCTGGGCACCATTCCGTTCGGGCTTTTCTTCACCTGGATCTCCGGCGCCGGTGACGTGCGCAAGATCGGCTCGGGCAATATCGGCGCCACCAATGTGCTGCGCACCGGCAACAAATGGGCGGCGGCCGCCACCTTGTTGTGCGACGGGCTCAAGGGCGCCGCGGCCGTGATTGCCGCCCGCCTGCTGCTGCCGCCGGGCGCGGAAATCTTCGCCGCGCTGGGCGCGGTGCTGGGTCATCTTTTTCCCGTCTGGCTGAAGTTCAAGGGCGGCAAGGGCGTCGCCACCTTTCTGGGCCTTGCCATCGCGCTGGACTGGCCGTTGGGATTGCTGGTGGCGGCGATCTGGCTGGGCGCGGCATTCCTGTGGCGCATCTCCTCCCTGGCTGCGCTGGTCGCCATAGCCCTGTCGCCCGCTTTTTTCCTGATTTTTGGCCATCATGGCTATGCGGCGCTGGCATTGCTGCTGTCGGCGCTGATCACCTGGATGCACCGGGACAATATTCGCCGCCTGCTGCGCGGCGAAGAACCGCGCATCGGTAAGAAAAGCGCTGGGCATGGCACAGTTCACTGACGCCGAGCGCCGCGCTTGGTTGCGCCTGTCGCGCACCGAGCATGTCGGCCCGGTTGCCTTTCACAATCTGATCGCGCGCTTTGGCTCCGCCTCCGCCGCGCTCGACAATCTGCCGCGCATGGCAAGCCGCGGTGGCGGCAGGAATTTCGTGCTGCCCGACCCGGCCCAGGCCGAAGATGAGATCGCGCAACTCGCCAAACAGGGCGGACGCCTGATCGCGTCCTGTGAAGCACCGTATCCGCGCGGACTTGGTGCGCTGGAAGCGCCGCCGCCACTGATCAGCATCCTGGGCCATCCCCATCTGTTGCAAAAGGACATGGTCGCCATTGTCGGCGCCCGCAATGCCAGCGCCCTGGCGCGCAAATTCACCGACATGCTGTCACGCGATCTTGGTTTTGCAGGACTGGTGGTGGCGTCAGGCCTGGCGCGCGGTATCGACGCCAGCGCCCATGAGGCAGCGCTGGCGGTCGGAACTGTAGCGGTGGTGGCGGGCGGCGTGGACATCGTCTATCCGCCGGAGAACCAAAAACTCTATGAGGCGATCCGGGACCAGGGCGTGATCGTTTCGGAAATGCGGCTGGGCGAAGCGCCGCAAGCGCGCCACTTCCCGCGACGCAACCGCATCATCTCAGGTCTGGCGCGCGGTGTGGTGGTGGTGGAAGCGGCGGAAAAATCGGGCTCGCTGATCACGGCCCAGTATGCCCTGGATCAGGGCCGCGAGGTTTTCGCCGTGCCGGGTTCGCCGCTGGACCCGCGCGCCCGCGGCACCAACCGGTTGATCCGCGAAGGCGCCACCCTGACCGAAAGCGCCGAGGATGTTCTGGCGGTATTGCGCCCCATGCTGGGCGGCGGCTTTGGCGAGCCGGATGGCGGCGAAGGCGGGTCGGCGCCGCCGGCCCTGGCCGAACTGGAAGCCGAGGCCGACCTGATCCGCGCCCGGGTGGAGGAAGCCCTGGGGCCGGCGCCGGTCGAAATCGACGAACTGATCCGCCAGCTCGGCGCCCCGGCGGGTGCGGTTCTGACCGTCATCCTGGAGCTGGAACTGGCCGGGCGCTGCGTCCGCCAGCCCGGAAATCGGGTCAGCTGGGCCTGATCCGGCCTCGAAATCCGGCGCCGTGGAAATAATTTTTTGCGAAAGTTCCGCGGGCGGCGGCGTCTAACCACCTGATAGCGGAAGGCAAAACCTGTCCCTTGGCAGCGTACCGGGCGGCAAGGCTGCCTTTTGGCGGGCTGGCGGCGTTACGAATTCAGAAAGCTTTTGCGGCTTAACCATGATCGGTCGCAAAACGGAACTACAACTCATGGTTGCAATTATCGCGATAAATGACGGTTATTGCAATTATAGGTTGCCGTCTGACAGCCAAGCTGCGTTGACAGCCTTGGACGGCTTCGACCAGTGTCCCGCCCCGTTTGCCAACCCCTGATCCCAACCGCCTCGCAGATCGCCGTTTCGACCCCAGATAAGCCCCTCTTTTCCAACCCTAGGTTCCGATTCCTATATGAATGTCCTGATCGTCGAGTCCCCCGGCAAGGTCAAAGCCATCAACAAGTATCTGGGCAGCGACTATAAAGTGCTGGCCAGCTTCGGGCATATCCGCGACCTCCCCTCCAAGGACGGATCGGTCAAGCCGGACGACGATTTCTCCATGGTCTGGGATGTGGATGCCCGGGCCGCTTCCAAGATCAAGGACATCGCGGTCGCCGTGAAAGGCGCCGACAAGCTGATCCTGGCCACCGACCCCGACCGCGAGGGCGAGGCCATTTCCTGGCACATATTAGAAGTGCTCAAGGAGAAGAATATCCTCGGCAAGATGCCGATCGAGCGGGTGGCCTTCAACGCCATCACCAAGACCGCGGTGCTCGAGGCGATCCAGCATCCCCGCGAAATCAACAAGGAACTTGTGGACGCCTATCTGGCCCGCCGCGCGCTGGACTATCTGGTCGGGTTCACCCTGTCGCCCGTCCTGTGGCGCAAGCTCCCGGGCGCGCGTTCGGCCGGACGCGTGCAAAGCGTGGCGCTGCGCCTGGTGGTGGAGCGCGAACAGGAAATCGAGGCCTTCAGGGCGCAGGAATACTGGTCGATCGATGCCGACCTGTCGGCCGCGAGCGGCACATTCCAGACCCGTCTGGTGCAGCTGGACGGCAAGAAGATCGAAAAGCTGTCGCTGACCAACCAGGCCGATGCCGACCGCGCCGTCGCCGCCATCAAGTCGCAATCCTTCAGCGTCGCCAGCGTCGAAGCCAGTCCCGTCCGCGACAATCCCAAGCCGCCCTTCAAGACCTCGACCCTGCAGCAGGAAGCCAGCCGCAAGCTGGGCTTCAACGCCAAGCGCACGATGCAGATCGCCCAGGGGCTGTATGAAGGCGTGGAGATCGAAGGCGATGTCACCGGCCTGATCACCTATATGCGAACCGATGGCATCACCATGGTGGGTGAAGCCATCAACGAGGCGCGTGAGGTTATCGCCAGCCGTTATGGCCAGAAGTATGTGCCGGGCAGTGCGCGCACCTATACCAACAATGCCGCCAATGCCCAGGAAGCCCATGAAGCGGTGCGCCCCACCAGCTTCGCCCGCATGCCCGATGAGATGGCCAAGCATCTCGATGCCGACGCCGCCAGGCTGTACGAACTGGTCTGGAAGCGCGCCATGGCCAGCCAGATGGAAAGCGCCCAGCTGGAGCGCACCACGGTCGAAGTGCTGTCGGCCAGCAAGCAGATTACGCTGCGCGCCACCGGCACCGTCACCTTGTTCGACGGCTATCAGGTCCTCTATCAGGAAGGCCAGGACGACGCGGACGACGAAAGCGGTTCGCGCCTGCCC
>JBBSKJ010000162.1:0-5650 GCA_038256475.1 Micropepsales bacterium
GGATGGTTGCGGATCAGCCAATAGACCGCATCGGGCTTGTCCTGGCGCTAGCTGACCGGCGTGTAGCGCGTGGCGCGCTTCTGGCGCACGGACGGCATCTTGTGCGTGGGCGCGGCCATCTTCAGGCGCTTCTTGGGATTGCCCTCGGCTTCGGCGATCTGTTCGCGGGTGAGCTGGCCGGTGGCGACCGGATCCTGGCCCTTGATGCCCTTGGCGACGTCTTCGTCGGCGATGCCTTTGACTTCCAGCGGATGCAGGCCGCAGAAATCGGCGATCTGGTCGAAGGACAGACCGGTATTGTCCACCAGCCAGACGGCGGTGGCTTTGGGCATCAGGGGCTTTTGTTCGACGGCCATGGTATTTCTCTCCCGTTGAGCGAAAGGCCTATCCGGGCCCGCCGCCCCTCGTCAGGTTAATCCTTTCGAGGAATGCGGGTGTTTTAGCGAGCCGCCCCGGCCAGCGCAAAGATTTTCAGGCCGTCCGTAGCAGTATTTTGCCGATATGGCCGGTTTTGGCCATGAATTCATGGGCTTGCTGCGCCTGATCGAGGGCGAATAGCTTCGCCACAACCGGCTGGATTTTGGCGCCCACCAGCGGCCAGACCGTTTCCAGCAGGGCATCGCGGATGGCCTGCTTTTCGCTCGCTGCGCGCGAACGCAGGGTGGTGGCCGCCAGGGTCAGCCGTTTGGCAAGAACGGGCGCGAAATTCACCTCCGTCTTGAAGCCCTTTTGATAGGCAATGTTGACGATGCGCCCCGCTGGCGCGGCGGCGTCTATGTTGCGCTGGACATAATCGCCCCCGACCATGTCCAGGATCACATCGACGCCTTTGCCGCCGGTTTCTTCCTTGACGGCCGCGACGAAATCCTCGCTGCGGTAATTGATGCCGCGCGCCGCGCCGAACTTTCTGGCGGCGTCGCATTTTTCGTCGCTGCCCACGGTGGTGAAAACGCGATGCCCCAGGCCGGCGAAAATCTGGATTGCCAGGCTGCCGATACCACTGGTGCCGCCATGCACCAGCAAGGTTTCGCTTGGCGCAAGGCGGCCCGTATCCACGATGTTAGTCCAGGCGGTGAAGGCGGCTTCGGGCAGGCCGGCCGCCGCAACAAGGTCCACCCCGGCGGGTACCGGCAGCACCGATCCGCAATCGGCCAGCGCATAGTCCGCATAGCCGCCGCCCGGCAGCAGGGCGCAGACCGGATCGCCTACCGACATTTGCTGAACGCCTTGACCGAGCGCGGCGATGGTGCCGGATACTTCCAGACCCAGGATTGGCGATGCGCCGGGTGGCGGCGGATAAGCCCCGCGCGCCTGCAGCAGATCGGCATTGTTCAACCCCGCCGCGGCCACGGCAATCAGGATCTGGCCACGCCCCGGCACGGGCCGGGATTCCTCGGCCAGCATCAGGGAATAGGCCTTGCCCGCATTGGAAATATGAATGGCTCTCATGGCTTGCGCGCTGCTTTTGGCGGCAACACACTAGGGCCAAACCAGGAGCTTTGGCAGATGGACCCGGACGATCTTCAGCGCAAGAAACTGCCCGATATCGTGCTGGGTGAAGATATTTCCGCTCTTTCGGCGCATGAACTGGAACAGCGCATCGCGCGATTGGATGCCGAAATCGCGCGTTGCCGGGAGGCCATCACGGCGCGCCATGCCACAAAATCGGCGGCGGAAAACTTCTTCAAGAAGTAAATGCGTGAAGCGTCAATGTTAATACGCACAATAAGAATGTGGCGCGGCTGCGTTTTGGCGCCCAGTTCCCGCGATTTACCAACCATGGGCCTTGCGATTCGCCGAAGGCTTGCTAGCGTCCGGTCCATCAGCGGGGACGAGAATGCAGAATATAGAGACCGAAAGTTTCACCGATACCGCCATGTTCGACCGCACCTTCGATGAAGGCATGGCGCTGGTCGAAGAAACCGCACGTTATCTGGACGGCAGGGGGCGCGAGGAAGCGCGGGTGCTGCCGCGCAAGGCCGCCATGCTCTATGCCGGCGAAAGCATGCGCGTCACCACCCGCCTGATGCAGGCCGCCAGCTGGCTGCTGGTGCAACGCGCGGTGCGCGACGGCGACATGGAACGCGATGACGCCATGAATGACCGCTATCGTCTCGGCAGCCGGGAAATCTGCCTAGGCCAATGCGCCGAGGATACCGAGCCGCTGCCGCACGAGCTGAAAGACCTGCTGATACGCAGCGACAGCCTGTACCGTCGCATCGCACGGCTGGACGATATCCTGTTCGGCGAGGGTGAAGTGCCGTCGCCCGGCGCGCGCGGTCAGCAAGATGCGCTGGCCCAGGCCTTCGCCAGCAAGTAGGGCGCAGCCTTTCAGTTTTCTTCTCACCATGGCCGGCCTTTAGCCGGCCCTCCAACTTTTTCGTTTGCTGAACCATGGGGTCGCTAGCGTCAGCGTAGCGACGCCCCCCATGGAGAGCTTGAGGGTTGAAACAAAAACGCCGCCGGATGACCGGCGGCGATTTTCTTTTGCGCAGGTGAGAGACTTAGCTCTTCACGAAGCTGGCGAATTTCTTGTTGAAGCGGGTCAGGCGGCCGCCGCGGTCCATCAGCTTGGCGTCGCCGCCCGTCCAGGCCGGGTGGGTCGAAGGATCGATGTCCAGGGTGATTTTCTGGCCCGCAGTGCCATGGGTGGTGCGGGTCTTGTAGGTGCTGCCGTCGTTCAGCTGAACTTCGACAAAATGGTAGTCGGGGTGGATGCCCTTTTTCATGATCCTGCTGACCTTTCGATGGCGCCCATTTCCGACGGGTGCGAGGGCGGGCTTATAAGGGAGGGGGCGGGGGCCCGCAAGGCGTCAATGGCCGCTTTGGCGGGCCTGACAATCCCTATATACAACCGGGGCTTAACGAACAGGCGATCTTTTGGCCGGCGAAGATTTTGCGAAGGAAACCGCCCGGGTGGCGGCGGGACGGCCCAAGGGGCGGTCCCTGGCCCCTCTGCGCGGACTTTTGCCCTTTCTGAAGCCCTATCGGGGCCGGATCACCATAGCCGCCCTGGCCTTGCTCGCCTCCTCCGCCGCCACCCTGGCGCTGCCCCAGTTCGCCCGGGGGCTGATTGATGCCCAGGGGCTTTCGGCCGAGCAGGCCCATGGTCTGGCCAACTTCTATTTCGCCTTTGTGGTGGCGGCGGCGGTGCTGGGCCTGTCCTCGGCGATCCGTTTCTATCTGGTCACCTGGCTGGGCGAACGGGTGGTGGCCGACATCCGCAAGGCGGTGTTCGACAATGTGCTGGGTCTGTCGCCCCAATTCTTTGAAGTTACCCGCACCGGCGAAGTGCTGTCGCGCATGACCGCCGACACCACGCTGATTCAGATACTGGTGGGGACTTCCGCCTCGCAGGCGGCGCGCCATCTGGTCACCCTGACGGGCGGCCTGACCTTGATGTTCGTCACCAGCCCCAAGCTGGGGCTGCTGGTGGTTGCCGCCGTGCTGGTGGTGCTGGTGCCGATGCTATTGTTCGGCCGCTGGGTGCGAAAGCTCTCCCGCGCCAGCCAGGATTCCATCGCCGATACCGCCGCGCGCGGCACCGAGACCCTGAACGCCGTGCCCACGGTGCAGGCCTTCACTCAGGAAAATTACGAGCGCCGCGCCTTTGCCGCCGCGGTGGAGCGCGCCTTTGATTTTGCCCGCCGCCGCACCCTGGCGCGCGCCGTGCTGACGGCGGTGGCGATCTTCACCGCCTTTGCCAGCCTTGCGACGGTGGGACTGGTGGGGCTGCACGACATGATCCTGGGCCGGCTGACCGGCGGCGATCTTGTGGCCTTCATCATTTATGGCTTTCTCACCGGCGGCGGCGTCGGCGCCTTGAGCGAAACCTGGGGCGATTTGCAGCGTGCGGCTGGCGCCTCCGAACGGCTGATGGAATTGCTGCATGAGGTGCCGGCGATCCGTCCGCCCGCCAATCCGCTGCCCCTGCCGCCAAAGCCGGGCGGCGCGGTGCGGTTTGAGAACGTTACATTCCAGTATCCCGCGCGCCCCGAATTCAAGGCGCTGAACAATTTCTCGCTCGATGTCGCCAGCGGCGAGGCGGTGGCGCTGGTTGGGCCCAGCGGCGCGGGCAAGTCCACCGTCTTCCAGCTGATGCTGCGTTTCTTTGCGGCGCAGAGCGGCAGCATCCGGTTTGATGGCATCGATATCACCCAGCTCGATCCCATCGCGCTGCGTCAGAAGATCGCCGTGGTGTCGCAGGATCCGGTGATTTTCTCCGGCAGCATCGCCGCCAACATCCGCTATGGCCGCGAAGAGGCGAGCGATGGCGAGGTGCGGGCCGCCGCCGATGCCGCGGCGGCTTCCGAATTTATCGACAAGCTGCCGGAAGGCTTCGACACGCTGGTGGGCGAGCGCGGCATCACTTTGTCGGGCGGCCAGCGCCAGCGCCTGGCAATCGCCCGCGCCATTCTGCGCGATGCCCCGCTCCTGCTGCTGGACGAAGCCACCAGCGCGCTGGATGCTGAGAATGAACGGCTGGTGCAGACCGCGCTGGGCAATCTGATGGTGGGCCGCACCACGCTGGTGATTGCGCATCGTTTCTCCACCATCCAGCGCCTCAAGCGCATCGTGGTGATGGAGGATGGCCGCGTGGTGGCCGAGGGAAGCCATAGTGAACTGATGGCGGGCGGCGGACTCTATGCCCGCCTGGCAAAGCTGCAATTTTCGGATACGCCGCAATGAGAAGCTTTCGGCGCGCCTGGCGGATGACCGCCGTCATGCTGGTCCTGGCCCTGGTGTTCTTTTTCGGCCGCATGCTGTGGGCCAACGGCCTGTTTTCCTCGGTAAAGACCGGCTTTTTCGGCAGTTGCCGGGTGCTGTCCAACATTCCCGGTGTGACCGATATCGAAATCGCCGGCGGCATGGCCTATGTCGCGGTGGCCAATGCGCGGGGCCCGCGCGAGGGCGATGGCATCTACGCGCTTCCCCTGAACGGCACGGGCAGGCTGACAAAACTGTCCGGCACGCCCAAGGATTTCCATCCCCGAGGGCTTGGCCTTTATCGCTCGCCCGACGGCAGCGGGGTTTTCCTGCTGGCGGTCAACCGCCGGTCAGGAGCGTCGGCAGCCGCCGGAGCGACCAATGGAAAAGTCCGGTACAGCATCGACTCGTTTGAAGTCACCAATCCCGCAACCGCCCCGGCGCTGGTGTCGCAAGGCACCATCGGCAGCGGCCTTCTGACAGATCCGCAGGATGTCGCCGCTTCAGGCGCCGGAAGCTTCTATGTCACCAACGGCATTGCCATCCCGGCTTTCCTGCGGCCACTGGCCGATTGGGGGGCGGTGCCGGGCTCCAACATCCTGTATTTCAACGGCATGATGTTCCGCACCGCGGCCGAGGACGTTTATGGCGGGCGCGGGTTGTTGCTCACACCGGATGGCAACCACCTGCTGGTGGCCAACCTGACCACCCGCTCCATTCAGTCTTTCTCGCGCGAGATGATGACCGGCAACCTCACCGAAGGTGGATCGCTCACCCTGGATATCGCGCCCGAGAAGATCACCCTGGACAGCCGGGGCGAGATCTGGGTGGCGGGCCATGCCAACCTGATCCAATGGCGCGATTTCGTCACCGATCCCGACCATCGCCCGTCATCGCAGGTCTTCCGGGTCACCCTGGCGAGCGGCGTCCCGCAACTGGCGCA
>JBBSKJ010000163.1:0-5633 GCA_038256475.1 Micropepsales bacterium
GCCGTCGTGCTGGTCACGTTGGCGAGGCCCTGGGTCTGCTGCGTCAGCGGATTACCACCAGCGCCCGCCACCGCCGCGACCCTGGACACGTCCGGCGGGCGCACGACCTACTAAATCGCAAAAACACCAAAGGCGGCAGCTGTGAAGCTGCCGCCTTTGGTGAAACTGCTGAGGACTGCGCCTTACGGGGCCGCCGTCGTGCTGGTCACGTTGGCGAGGCCCTGGGTCTGCTGCGTCAGCGGATTACCACCAGCGCCCGCCACCGCCGCGATGGTTATGCCCGCGACCGCAAGGCCGCCGAATATCAGAACTTCCTTGGTACCCACCTGGGCCGGCTTCACGCCGGCCGGCTTGCCCGGCGCCAGCGTGGTTTGGGCCCACGCCATGGACGAAGCGAACAGACTGATGGCGATGGCTGCGGTGCAAAGTTTGCGCATGGGGCCCCTGAATGATTGTTCTTGGTAAGTTGCCGAGAACTTCGCGCACGGAATTGGCGGGAATCAAGGAGAATAGTTGACCCGATGTCAGAGAGCAGAGGTCAAGCGGCTGAGTTCTTTGCAAAAAACTGAGTGATTGCTGGCGTGCCGCCGCAGAAGCCAACTTAATGTTGCTTCTAAAGCTACTTCCAATCCGGGCTGCTTTTGGGGCTTCCACCCGGCGCTGGCCGTCCGGCGAAGGGCCATGCGCGACGTCACCGATGGAAGGACAATTGGAGCGGGCGAACGGATTCGAACCGTCGACCCTAACCTTGGCAAGGTTATGCTCTACCCCTGAGCTACGCCCGCACTCCAAGACGGCGGGTTATGGCTGATCGCCCCCCGCTATTCAAGCGGGGATTGAAGCCCAAATTCCCCAGCATTCCCTTAACAATCTCCGGGTCTTGGGTTGCGCCGGACGGGTTAATTTCGCCAAATCATGCAAGGGACGGCGAAGGGGGCGGCGTGGCGGACGGCGGGCGGAACTTGCGGCAGGGCTATGCCCTGATCGCCCCCACCCTGGTGGTGGTGGGGCTGGCGCTGGCCGCGCCCCTCGCCCTGCTGCTGGTGGCCAGCCTGAAAACGCAGTCCGGGATCGGTTTCGAGGCCGGCTGGACCCTGTCGCAATATGGCGATGTCCTGGGCCGGGAAAGCTACCGCATCCTGTTTGCGCGCTCGGTGCTGGTGGCCGCAGCGGTGACGTTGGTGACCGTCGCCCTCGCCTATCCCATGGCCTATTTCGTCGCCTTCCACGCCAAGCGCAAATTCCTCTGGCTGATCCTGCTGACCATTCCCTTCTGGACCTCCTACCTGCTGCGGGTCTTCGCCTGGAAAATCATTCTGGGCTATGGCGGGGTGATCAATTCGGGATTGCTGGGCCTGGGGCTGATCGAGCAGCCGCTGAGCTTTCTGCTCTACAATCCTTTTTCCGTGGTGGTGACCCTGGCCCATGCCTGGGCCGCCTTCGCCATCCTTCCCATCTATGTCAGCCTGGAAAAGATAGACCGGTCGCTGCTGGAAGCCGCCAGCGACCTGGGGGACAGCAAGCTGCGCCGTTTCCTGCGCATCACCCTGCCGCTGAGCATGCCCGGGGTGATCGGCGCCGCCATCCTGATCTTCGTGCCCACCACCGGCGATTTCGTCACCCCCGAACTTGTGGGAGGACCGGCGGGCGCGATGATCGCCAATATCATCGAGATGCAGTTCAGCCAGGTGGGCAACTGGCCGCTGGGCGCGGCGCTGGCGCTGGTCAGCATGACGATGGTGGCGGTGATCGCGGGCCTGTTTGTGGCGGCCGCGCGCGCAGCCACGAAAGCCGTGCGATGAAGAACCGGACCCTTCTGATTTACGCCTGCTTCTATCTGGCGTTTCTCTATCTGCCGGTGCTGGTGCTGCCGCTTTTTTCCTTCAACAACTCCGCCTTCATCGCCTTTCCGCTCACCGGCTTCACCACCCGCTGGTATGCGGGCCTCGCCGACAGCGCCCTGCAACATGCGCTGGTCAACAGTCTGAAAGTCGGCATCGCCAGCGCCCTGCTCTCCACCCTGCTCGGCCTGTTGGCCGCCAAGGCGGTGACGCACTATCGGCTGCGCGGACGCAATGCGGCACTGGGGCTGATCTCGCTGCCGCTGTTCATTCCCGACATTGTGCTTGGTATCTCGCTGCTGTTGCTGGTGGGAACGATGGGCTTGCCCTTGTCCCTCGCCTCGGTGGTGCTGGGACATTTGCTGATCTGCGTGCCGTTTTCGCTGGCGGTGCTGATCGCGCGCTTTGAGGGCTTCGACCGCAATCTGGAAGAAGCATCCGCCGATCTGGGCGAGGATGGCTGGATGACCTTCTGGCGCGTCACCTTTCCCTTGATGCTGCCGGGCATCGTCGCCAGCCTGCTGCTGACCTTCATCACCTCGTTTGACGAATTTCTGGTGGCCTATTTCCTCTCCGGCACCGAGGCGACCCTGCCGGTCTATATCTGGAGCCAGCTGCGCTTTCCCGCCCGCCTGCCGATGGTGCTGGCGCTGGGCACCATCATCCTGGTGGTATCGGTGGTGCTGGTGGTGTGCGCGGAGAGGCTTCGCAATCTGGGCGTCAAAAAGCCGATGGTGGGTGCGTAATGGATTTTCTCCAATGAGTTTTCTGTCCGTATCCAAAGTCAGCAAATCGTTCGGCGGCCCACCGATCGTGGATGCGGTGGACCTTTCGGTCGCGCGCGGCGCGTTCTTCGCCTTGCTGGGCCCCTCGGGCTGCGGCAAGACCACCTTGCTGCGCATGATCGCCGGCTTTGAAACGCCCGATAGCGGCACGATCTCGATTGACGGCGAAGTGATGAACGCTGTGCCGCCGCATCAGCGGCCCACCAACATGGTGTTCCAGTCTTATGCGATTTTCCCGCATCTGAATGTGTTCGACAATATCGCCTATGGCCTGCGCACCTTGCGCCTTCCCGGCGATGAACTGCGCCGCCGGGTCGAGGCGATGTTGGCCACCGTGCGGCTGGAGGGGCTGGGCGGGCGCGGCGCCGATCAACTTTCCGGCGGCCAGCGTCAGCGCGTGGCGCTGGCCCGCGCCCTGGTGCGCGAACCCAAGGTGCTGCTGCTGGACGAGCCGCTGGGGGCGCTGGACAAGCGGTTGCGCGAGACGATGCAGATCGAACTGCGCGCCATCCAGCGCAAGGTCGGCATCACCTTCCTGCTGGTGACCCATGACCAGGAGGAAGCGCTGTCGCTGTCGGACCGGGTGGCGGTGATGAGCGGCGGCAAGATTTTGCAGGTCGCATCCCCCCGCGAACTGTATGAGCGTCCCAACTGCCGCGAGGTCGCCGATTTCATCGGCGAAATCAATTTCTTCCATGCCACGGTCAAGCAGATGTCCGATACCGGCGTGACGGTGAATGCGGGCTTTTTGGGCATCGTCACCCTGCCGTCCGCCAATGTTGCCCCCAACATCACGGCCGGCGATCACGTCCTGCTGGCCATCCGCCCCGAGCATATCCGCATTGAGGCCCAGGGCGTGGCGGGCGAGATCGTCACCGCCACCTTCCTGGGCGAACGCAGCCACTTCCATGTCAAGATCGCCGGCCGCACCGAGCCGGTGGCGGTGAGCGGCCAGGCGCCGTCCGACAATGCGGTGATGCTCGCCTTCCCGCCGGAAAAACTTATCGCGGTGCCGTTCGATGCGTCGCGTTAGCGTGAGCAGGTCCAGTGGACCTGCGAAAGCGTCGAACGCCGTGAGCTTGGGCGAACGGCAGCGGATTAAAGCCCAGAGCTCAAGAGACGGTTGAAAATCTCGCGCGTCCGGCTTTGCAGTTCGGCCAGCCGCTTCTGCGTGTCCGTGAAACTGCCGGCTTCGGCGGCCCGCGTCAGCAGCGCTTTAAGACCCGGTGTCGCTTCCTCGATTTTCGGTGTCTCGTCCAGCGCGATGCGCAGGACCTGGGTGAGGGCGTGTTGCAGCCGGGCGGAGGCAATCAATGTGTCGGCATCCTGCGGTGTGAGCGCGCCCGCGCCTTTCAGCATGATCAGGGCCCCGATGGTGTTGGTATCCAGCACCGTCGGCCGCGCCGGGGCATGCACCAGTTGCAGGGTCTGGGCGATGAACTCGATATCCACCAGCCCGCCCGGCGTATGCTTGAGGTCCCAGGGGTTGGCGCCGGGAAAAGTCAGCGCCATTTTTTCGCGCATGTCGCGCGCATCGTGGACGATGGCGCTGGCATCACCCGGCTGGGTCAGGCGGCGGCGGATTTCCGCTTCCACCCGCTGGCAAAGCCCGGGCGTGCCCGCCACCAGCCGGGCACGGGTCAGGGCCATATGTTCCCAGGTCCAGCTTTCGCTGGCGTGATAGGCGGCGAAGCTCTCCAGTGAGACGGCTACAGGCCCCTTGTTACCGGTGGGGCGCAGCCGCATGTCCACTTCGTAAAGCGTGCCCGCCGCGGTCGGCGTGGTCAGGGCGGAAATGAGCCGCTGCGCCAGACGCGCGAAATACAGCGTGGGCGCTAGCGGCTTGGCGCCATCCGAGGCTTCCGCACCCGGCGGCACATCATAGATGAACACCAAATCGAGGTCGGAACTGGCGGTCATTTCCCGCCCGCCCAGCTTGCCCATCGCCACCACCACAAAGCCCGCGCCCTTGATGCGGCCATGGCTGGCGGCCATTTCCCCTTCCACCCTGGGCAGCAGGCTGGCGATCACCGTTTCGGCAATGTCGGTCAGGGCCGGGCCCGCCTGGTCGGCGCGCGCCGCGCCTTCGACGATCTGCACCCCGACGCGGAAAATCGCCTCGCGGGTGAAACGCCGCGCGGCGTCCAGCACCTCTTCATAGCCGCCGACCACAAACCGGGAAAAGCGCGCATCCAGCTGCTGGCGCGGCGGCAGGCTGGTGAGAAAATCGGAATCCAGCAGCGCATCCATGATGGCGGGATTGCGCGCCAGGTACGTCGCCAGCCTGGGCGTGGCGCCCACGATCCTGGCCAGGAGATCAAGAAACTGCGGCCGCGCCAGAAACAGCGAAAAAAGCTGCACGCCCGACGGCAGGTTGGAAAGGAACAGGTCGAACTGCTTGAAAGCGACGTCGGGATCGGCGGCGCCCCCCCGCGCCTTGAGGAGGGCCGGGATCAGCTTGGTGAGCAGTTCGCGCGCCCGCTGCGAGCGCATGGCGCGGATGCGGCCATGATGCCAGCCGCGAATGGCGCCCGAGACATGGGCGGCGTCGGCAAAACCCATCGCCGCCAGCGTCTTCAGGGTTTCGGGATCTTCCTCGACGCCGGTAAAGACCAGATTGCCCTGGGCGCTGGTCAGGTCGGGCTGGCTTTCGAACAGGCGGGCATAATGGCTCTGCACATTCTCCAAGACGGCGGTCAGGCCGTCGCGGAACGCCTGCGCGCTGTCATAGCCCATGAAACAGGCAAGATGGGAAACTTCCACTTCGGTGCCCGGGATGGTGTGGGTCTGCTGGTCCTCGATCATCTGCAGCCGGTGTTCCAGCGTTCGCAGGGTGCGGTAATCCGTCTTCAGCTCTTCGGCGACCCGGGCATCCACCCGCCCTTCACTTACCAGCGCCTCCAGCGCGCCTTGTGTCGTCGGCACGCGCAGGCCCGGATGGCGGCCGCCCAAAATCAGCTGCTGGGTCTGGGCGAAGAACTCGATCTCGCGGATACCGCCGCGCCCC
>JBBSKJ010000164.1:0-5593 GCA_038256475.1 Micropepsales bacterium
CTACTGACCCGGCACCGGGCTGGTCGGGCTTGGCGTGGTGGGGGCGGGTTGGGTGCCGGCGGCGTTTTCGCCGCGGGGGCCGATGCGCTGCTCCTGCTCCTGCATCGCGGAGCCCTGGCGCATGGTGCTGGCGTTGCCGCTGGCCGCGCCGCTCTGCATCATCATGGAGTTCTGCGGGGTTTCCTTGGCGACGGTGCCCTGCTGGGACGAAGAACCGCTCATCGCGCTGGGGGCGCCGACATCGCGGCCCTCGCTGGCGGTGGGCTTGGGGTCGTCGCAACCCGCCAGCAGGAACAGGCCGGTCGCCGCCGCCATCACTCTATATATCATCGCCGGGCATCCTTTTTTGTTGCCCAGATAACCACCCAGAGGTGCGCGGGTTCCGTGGAACTCGCCTAGCGCGGCAGGCCCATGCGGGGCCGCGGCCACCCGGCCAGCGTGTCGAACATGCCCCGCGCGGCGAGCGGCCAAACAACCAGCAGCGCGGCGAACAACGCGCGCTTCATGGCGCGGGCGCGTCGGCCAGGGTTTGCGGCGCGGGCAGGGGGTCGGGGCCGAAGCGGTTGGGGCCGGTGGTGCCTTTCAGGAAGCCGAGATCGACCAGCACCCACAGGGTAATCAGGAACGACGCGACCTTCAGGATCACCAGCGGCCCGTCATCCTCTGCGATCAGGTCGAACATGATCGGCAGGACCATGTAGGGCAGAAGCCACCAAGCCGATTTGTCCCGGTCGTGCAGACGCCGAACCATCACGGCAATGCACAACCAGAGCACGTACAGGATGGGAAGGATCAGGATGCCGATGGCGATGATGGCCGCGGCGTTCGCCGTTTCACCTTCGCGGGGTAAAAAAGGCGCCATACCCAGAACGCAGGCCGCCGTCACGAGGCAGGCCACCAGCGCGGTCAGCCAGTACGGCTTGCGGTTGGCCCGCCCGCTGACCGATGCGTTGAAGATGAGCTTGTCCATGATCGCCCCCCGGCGAGCTGTTCTGCGCATTCTATAGCGCGGGCGCGCGAAGTCGTCGACACGCATGTGCCAGCACGCTGGGATTGGTCTGCTTTATGTGCGCGCGGCTTTGACGGCGGCCTTGAGCCGTTTTTCTTCGTCACGCCAGGCGGATGCCTCATCGTGGGCGCGGGCCTTGGCGTCGGCGATTTCGTCCTCGATTGCCTGCAAAGTTTTCTGATGGGTTTTGCGGCCAGCGTCCAGCGCGGCCTCAAGTTTTCGCACCGCTGATGCATCCGCGCGGGGTTTGCGGTTGCGCGGCAGTTTTGACGGTTTGACTTTCGGCAGTTGCGCGTCGGTGCTGAACGCGCCCTTGGTGTGGAGCGCGCGGCGCAGCACCGTGCCGGGCTGGGCCATGGCGGCTTCGACGATCTTGGCGTCCTTCGTCTCCTTGGCCAGGCCGTCGGCGAAGACATTGTGCGTCATGCCCCAGGCGCGCAGGGCCGCCTGCATCGACGGCGCGGCCACGGCCAGCTGGAAGAAGCCGGAATCGGTGAGGAAGGTCTTGAGCTTTTTGGCCATCACCCAAGGAAACGGCCAAAGCAGGCGATTGGCTCCGCGCCACCGCTACAGCAACGCCGCGATGCCAAAGCCGCACCACAGGCCCGCGATCAGGATGGCGATGCCGCCGCCCACCTGCACCGCGAAGCGGCGCGGACCCAGCGCGAAGGCGGCGGGAATCTTGACCGCCATGTTGGCGGAAAGCCCGATCAGGATGGCCAGCCGCCCGGTTTCCATGTCTGCCCTGCCCGCCACCACGATGGTGGCGATGGACACCGCCGTGGCATGGGCGTCGACAAAGCCGGTGGCCACGGCGCTGGCCAGCATGCCTTCGGAGCCGAAGCGCTCCACCAGCAGCGCCGAGACGAACGAGAACAGCACCACAAGCCCGGCGAACACCGCGATGACTTTCAGGTCGAAGGCGCGGCCGTCCAGGTCGCGTTCCACCGGGGAGCGGGCCCGCCATGCCAGCCTCAGGGCGTAAGCCAGTGCCGGGATGAAGGCGCAGGCGAAAGGCAGCGCCAGGCCGCGCAGCAGCGCCGCATCGGCCACCATCACCAGCGCTATCAGATAGACCAGGCTTCCCATGATGGCGGCCATGGCGCCGGCGGCGGCGACACTGGCCACGGGCGGATGATCATGGGCGCGCGCGCTCATCGCGGCGATGCCGATGGTGCTGGAGACAAAGCCGGTGGCGAAGCCCGCCGCCATCAATCCGCGGCGCGGCCCCATCAGACGCGCGGCCCAATAGCCCGCCGCGCTCAGCCCCATCATCACCAGCAGCAGCCGCCAGAAGGCAAAGGGATTGAACACCGACATCGGGCCGATCATGCGGTTGGGCAGAAGCGGCAGGACGGTGAGCGCGGCCAGGAAGATCAGGCCGTCCTGCGCATCGTGCCGGGTGATGCCCGCGAATTTTCTCCTGGGCTCACCGGCAGGCATGCATGGCTTTCGGTCAGGTTGCGGGCAGGGTTATAGCGGCTTGCCGCAAGCCCGGCGGGGTTTCTTTTTGTGCTAGGGTCGCAGGGCATCATGGGGCGCGCGCATGCGGGCGGTTCTTTATATATGTGTGGCGCTTGCGGCGCTGGCGGGGCCTGTGTCGGCGCCCGCGTCGGCGCAAGAGAGCCCGGACGCCGAGCGCCATATCCGCGCCATCGAGAATGCCATTGCCGGGCCGGTGCGGGTGACGGGCGTGGCGTTTACGCCGCCCACGCTGGCCGAGCGCATGGCGCAGTTGAATGTGCCGGGCGTCAGCGTGGCGTTTTTCCGGAACGGCAAAATCGAATGGGCGCGCGGCTTCGGCGTGATGGCGAAAGGCGGTTCTGCCGTCACCGCCGACACGCTGTTCCAGGCCGGATCGATCAGCAAGCCGGTGGCGGCGCTGGCGGCGCTGAAGCTGGTGGAGGCGGGGCGGCTCGACCTCGATGCCAATGTGAATGGGTATCTGAAGGGCTGGAAGGTGCCGGACAATGTCTTCACGGCGGACAAGAAAGTAACGCTGCGCGGATTGCTCACCCATACGGCGGGGCTGACGGTGCATGGCTTTCCCGGTTACGCGAAGGGCGAGGCGGTGCCCAGCCTGACGCAGATCCTCGACAGCGTGCGGCCCGCCAACACCTCGGCGATCCGTGTCGATACCGTGCCGGGCACCAAGTGGCGCTATTCCGGCGGCGGCTATGTCGTGATGCAGAAGCTTCTGGAAGATGTGACGGGCAAGAAGTTCGACGCGCTGGCCAGGGATATGGTGCTGACGCCGCTGGGGATGGCGCGCAGCACCTTCGCCCAGCCCTTGCCGCCCGCCATGCGCAAACAAGCGGCGACTCCCTATGGCATGGACGGCGCGGCGGTGACGGGTGGGGCGCACACCTATCCCGAAATGGCGGCGGCGGGATTGTGGAGCACGGCCTCTGATCTGGCGCGCTATGGGATCGGGGTGCAGGCCGCCGCCGCAGGCAAGCCCGGTACGGTGCTGAACGCCGACATGACGGCGGCGATGCTGAAGCGCGGCGGGCTGGGCAAATGGGGACTGGGGCCGGAACTGGGCGGCAGTGACGCCCGGCCGTGGTTCGGGCATGGCGGGGTGGATGAAGGCTTTGTCGCCAATCTCACCGCCTATAACGACGGCGAAGGCGTGGCGATCATGACCAACGGCATGGGCGGCATGCGGCTGGTCAATGACATCCGCGCTTCCATCGCGCGCGAATATGGCTGGCCTGATTTTGCGCCCAAAGAACGGGCGGCGGTTCTGGTGGCGGCGGAAATTTCGAAGCGCCATGTCGGCGCCTATCGCCTCGGGCCTTACAGTGTGATGCGGGTGACCCAGGAAGGGGTGCGCCTGTTCGCCACCAACGCCGAGGGCCAGAAGAACGAACTGTTCGCCACCAGCGACAATGCCTGGTTCCGCGCCGATACGGACATCGAATACCGTTTTGAAACCGACAGGCTGGTGTTCAAGAATGGCGGCGGCGAAGATGTGCGCCCGCGCCTGACCGATGACGAGGCGAGCGCGATTGCGCGGTCGCTGGCGGCGCGGGTCAAGGCGCAGAAGCCGCAGCCGGGGGCGCAAGCCGCGCTGCGCAAGACCATCGCGGGCCTGCGGGCGGGCGCCCCCGATTACAGCCTGCTCAACGGGGCGATGGCGGCACTGACCAAGCGGCAATTGCCGGCGCTGAAGAACCTGATCACCGGCATGGGCGCGCTGAAAGCCGTCGTGTTCCAGAAAGTGCAGCCCGACGGGCATGACGTTTACAAAGTGAAGTTCGCCAATGGCGACAGCGACTGGCGCATCGTGCTGGGCGAAGACGGGAAGATCGCGGGGATCGGGTTTTAGGGGAAGACGTGCGGCGCTGCGTATCCGATGCACGCTTTGTCATTCCCGGCCGAGCCCGGCGCGAAGCGCGGGGCGAGGGGAAGGGAATCCATGGTGCGAGATGCGCGGCGGGATAGATGGATTCCCTTCCCCTCGGCGCTGACGCGCCTCAGCCGGGAATGACATATGTGTATTTATCTGGGCCCGCGGTCTTTGGCCGGTGTAGGCCGTTCCGCGCCAATCCGTACTGTCGCACCCGGAACCTGAAATCAGTTCCCGCGCGTTATAGTTCCGCGATTTCTTGAAAAGGGCATTTTATGACCGCCGAACAGGCGATGGCCTTTGCGCTGATGGGCGGGGCCATACTCTTATTTATATGGGGCAAGCTGCGCTACGACCTGGTGGCGGTGCTGGCGCTGGTGGTGGGCGTCTTGGTCGGGGTGATCCCCGAAGACGAGATGTTTTCCGGCTTTGCCAATGACCTGATCTGGATCATCGCCTCGGTGCTGGTGCTGAGCGCGGCCATCGCTCGTTCGGGGCTGATCGAGCGCGCCTTCAACCCCGTCATCACCCATCTCAGCCATCGCTCGCTGCAGATTCCGGTCTTTGCGGGCGCGGTGATGCTGCTGTCGATGGTGACAAAGAATATCGGGGCGCTGGCCATCATGATGCCGCTGGCGATCCAGACCGGGCGCAAGACCGGGGTGCCGGTGTCGCGCCTCTTGATGCCGATGGCCTTCGCCTCGCTACTGGGCGGGCTGGTGACGCTGGTCGGCACCTCGCCCAACCTGATCGTGTCGGGGGTGCGCCAGTCGATCCTGGGCGAGCCGTACCAGTTCTTCGATTTCGCGCCGGTGGGGCTGGTGATCTGCGCCGCCGGTTTTGTCTTCCTGTTCCTGGCGCAGTTCGTGTTGCGCGTCGACCGCACGGCGCCGCCGACCGTGGAAGAAGCGCTGGAGTCGGTGCGCTTTGTCACGGAGTTTTCCATTCCCGAGGACAGCGAGTGGATCGGCAAGCCTTTTTCCGAGCTGGATGCGCTGGGCACGCCGGATATCGATGTGGTGTCCATCGTGGGGGGACCGCAAAAGGGCAAGCCGGCGGCCGGCTACCTGTTGCGCGCGGGCGATCATGTGATCTGCGAGGGCGAGGAAGCGGCGCTGGAGAAGTTCTCGGCCGCCGCCAAGCTGGCGCTGGCGGGCGAGCGGCACCGGGCGGAAGGCGAAGCGGGCGACGCGGTCAAGGTGATCGAAGGCGTGATCGCGCAGGAATCCAGC
>JBBSKJ010000165.1:0-5531 GCA_038256475.1 Micropepsales bacterium
AGGGACCCCGTCGCCTTTGTGAGCGATCCCGCTCGTATAGACTTGGTCCAACAACTCGAAAAAACCCTGCCCCTCGATGTCCGGAAAAGCCTCCCGCGCTGTCTTGCCAATAACGTCGCGATGCCCCGTCAGGCGGTGATAGGATTCGTTGGCAAAGGCGAAGCGATGCTCGGGGCCGCTCAGTTGCGCCATGAAGCTAGGCGTCTGGCGAAACAACTCGGCCAAACGAGACGCTTCGCTTTCTCGGGTTCGTCGTGACAGCACGGCTTCGGTGGTCTCGCTACAAATTCCCAGGAGACCTTCCACCTCGCCGCCTATGCCGCGCACTGGTACGTAGGTGATTGTGAAATGTGCCTCCTGTACTTTCCCGTACCTCTCAAGCTGAAGGGCTAAATCGTCGAGCTGTACGGATTCCCCCGCGAAGACCTTTTTGAAAAGCGGCTCAAGGTCTGTCCAGGCCTCAGCGCAGACACTCGGGGCGGTCCTTCCCAGTGCGCTGGGATGCCTATTGGCGGCAATAGGGATGAAGGCATCGTTATGGAGCCAAACCATTTCGGGGCCCCACACCAGGAACATCGGATGAGGCGATGACAGGATTAGGTTGACGACTGTCGTAAGGGCGAAATCCCATCCACCAACGGGTCCCAGGGGTGATCTTCCCCAGTCAAAACTCGCAATGAGGCCGGCCATTTCTCCGTTACAACTTATTGGCCCGCCCGACTGACCACTGCCAAACTTGGACACGGAACCCCCTTTTGTTTGGGTCTCAAAACGTCCTGGCCTTTAAAAAGTTCCGGCGGGCGCTGTTAAGGGGCCATATCGAGCGCGACCGGTGAGGAGGGAATCGATCGTCAGAGGCGGTCGATGGGTCAGCAGCGCGCTGGGTTACCGCTCAACTTGCGAATGTCCGCTATGGGCAAAAGCGAACATGCAGCCCAATGCGCTACGCTCGGCAGGCTTTCACTCGGCTGCGATCTGGTTGCGCTTGTCGAACTGGGACCAGACGCCCTCACTGCCATCCCACGAGCCCTTGGACGCGCCCTTGGAATATTCCGTGGCGCGCTGCTCGAAGAAGTTGGCGTGTTCGACGCCGTTGAGGATGTCCACCAGCCAGGGCAGCGGATGGACCTTGAGCTGCTTGTAACCGCTCTGGGTGACTTCGAAATTGCCAAACACCGGCTCCAGCTTGAGCTGGGTCAGGCGCCAGTCGGCGATGTAGCGGACATAGGATTTGATTTCCTTGGCGGTCATGCCCTCGACTTCGCCCAGGCTGAAGGCCAGGTCGACAAAGCCCTCTTCCAGCCCGACCATGGTGCTGGCCACTTCGCGGATATCGTCGCGCACCGACTTGGTAACGCAGCCGGTTTCATCGGCCCAGGCGTGATAGAGCTTGGTGATGCCCTCGCAGTGCAGGCTTTCATCGCGCACCGACCAGCTGACGATCTGGCCCATGCCGTTCATCTTGTTGAAGCGCGGGAAGTTCATCAGCATGGCAAAGCTGGCGAACAGCGACATGCCTTCGGTGAAGGCGCCGAACATGGCCAGGGTGCGCGCCACGTCGGCGCAGGTGCCCACGCCGAAGGTGTGCATATAGTCGGCCTTGGCCTTCATTTCGGAATAATTGCGGAAGGCCTCGAACTCGGTCTGCGGCATGCCCAGGGTCTTGAGCAGCAGCGCGTAAGCGTCGATATGCACCGTCTCCATGTTGGTGAAGGCGGCCATCATCATCTGCACTTCCAGCGGCTGGAAGATGGGGATGTAGCGCTTGAGGTAATTGTCGCCGACTTCCACGTCCGACTGGGTGAAGAAGCGGAAAATCTGGGTCAGGAGCCCTTTTTCCGCGTCGGACAGGTGACCGGACTGCCAGTCGCGGATGTCGGAGCCCAGCGGCACTTCCTCGCCCATCCAGTGCGTCTGCTGCTGGCGCTTCCAGCATTCATAGGCCCAGGGATAGCGGGTGATGTCATAGGTGCCGGTGGCATTGAGCAGGCCAATGGTGCCCTTGCCGATCAGCGTGCGCGGATCGACGCTCCCCAAACCTTTTACTGACATGCCAGGCATTCCTCGTAGTCGGTGCGGGGGGCGGTCGAAACGCCCTTCTCTTTCTTTTCCAGCTGGCCGGCGAAACCGGCGCGGCTGATGGACTTGGAGCGGCAGTAATAGAGGCTCTTGATGCCGCGCTCCCACGCCGTCCAGTGCAGCATGTGCAGGTCCCACTTGTCGATGTCGGCGGGCAGGAACAGGTTCAGCGACTGGCTCTGGCAGATATAGGGGGTGCGGTCGGCCGCCAGCTCGATGATCCAGCGCTGGTCGATTTCAAAGGCGGTGCGATAGACCGCTTTTTCCTCGTCGCTCAGGCAGTCCAGATGCTGAACCGAACCTTCATGCTCGACGATGGACTGCCAGGTTTCGTCGGTGTTCAGGCCCTTGGCTTCCAGCAGATCCTGCAGATAGGGGTTACGCACTGAGAAGGCGCCTGACAGGGTCTTGTGGGTGTAAACATTGGCCGGGATCGGCTCGACACAGGCGCTGGTGCCGCCGCAGATGATCGAGATGCTGGCGGTGGGCGCGATGGCGATCTTGTGGCTGAAGCGGGCCTTCATGTCGCGCTCGCGGGCGTCCTCGCAGGCGCCGCGTTCTTCGGCCAGGTGATAAGACGCCGCATCAGCTTCCCGGCGTATCTTCTTGAAGATACGCAGATTCCACGATTTGGCCATCGCGCTTTCCAGCGGGATGTTCTTCATCTGCAGGAAGGAATGAAAGCCCATCACGCCCAGCCCGACCGAGCGTTCGCGCAAGGCCGAGTACTTGGCGCGATGCATGGAATCCGGCGCGTCCTCGATGAAGCTGGTCAACACATTGTCGAGCATCCGAAGGACGTCCTCGACAAAGCCTTCGGTCTCGGCCCACTGGTCCCAAGTCTCGATGTTCAGGGACGACAGGCAGCACACGGCGGTGCGTTCCTTGCCGTCATGGTCGGCGCCGGTCGGCAGGGTGATTTCGCTGCACAGGTTGGAGGTGTTGACCTTGAGGCCCAGCTCGCGCTGGTGCTTGGGCAAGGCCCGGTTCACCGCGTCGATGTTCAGGATATAGGGCTCGCCGGTCTGCAGGCGGGTTTCCAGGATGCGCTGCCACAGTTCGCGGGCATTGACCTCGCGCAGGACCTGCTGGTCCTTGGGGCTGCGCAGGCCGAACATCTTGCCCTCCTTCACGCAGTCCATGAATTCGTCGGTGATGTTGATGCCGTGGTGCAGGTTCAGACCCTTGCGGTTGAAGTCGCCCGACGCCTTGCGGATTTCCAGGAACTCCTCGATTTCCGGATGGCTGATGTCGAGATAGACCGCGGCCGAACCGCGCCGCAGCGAGCCTTGCGAAATCGCCAAAGTCAGCGAATCCATCACCCGGACGAAGGGGATGATGCCGCTGGTCTTGCCGTTGAGGCCGACCGGCTCACCAATGCCGCGGACGCTGCCCCAATAGGTGCCGATGCCGCCGCCGCGCGAGGCCAGCCAGACATTCTCGTTCCAGGTGCCGACAATGCCTTCGAGGCTGTCGGAGACGCTGTTCAGATAGCAGCTGATCGGAAGGCCGCGGCCGGTGCCGCCGTTGGACAGGACCGGCGTTGCCGGCATGAACCACAGGCGCGAGATATAATCGTAGATGCGCTGCGCGTGCTCGGCATCGTCGGCATAAGCCGAGGCGACCCGGGCGAACAAATCCTGGTTGGTTTCGCCGGGAAGCAAATAGCGGTCTTTGAGCGTTTCCTTGCCAAACTCGGTCAGCAATTCGTCGCGCGATTGATCGGTGGTGATGGGGAATGCGGGCGGCGTGATGGTCTTGCTCGACGGCGACGGCGCGGCGGCCACATCATCGCTTCGAACATCGCTTCCGGTCGTGAAATCCATCGCGCTTCCCCAACTCTTTCCCGGCTCATATGGAGCCGTTTGTTCCCGAATCGTTCTACTCGCCCGGGCGCTCCGATGCGAGTCCCTAATGCCGCGCTCAAAGGGGGTTGGCCACCGCGTCACCCTGTGGAAATCGGGGACGAGTTGGTCCGTCACCGGAATATAGCGATTCCGGCGCCGAACACCAGTGATTGAGTGTCCCCTCTCCCGCGCTACTACCCATTGTGCCTTAATCGAATCTGAGCGCAAGCGGGTAAATGCATTTTCAAGTATTTTTATTGTGGATTGGCCGCGCTGCAACAGCAGCGGCCGGGGCCGCGTCAAGCGCCCTTCGGCGAATCTGCCGGCTACGATTCGCAATGTCCGCTTTCGACCCATTGCGGACATTATTGTATGTCCCGCCCGACCAGGCATTCGGCAGTTGGAATCAACCGACCGGTTCAGGCGGCTCCGCGCGCCGCCCACTGGCGCAGCTCAGGCCTTGGACGACGTGCGCGCAATCTGCAGTTCGAGGCGCTTGAGTTCGCGGATCACGCGGTTGGCCTGAAGCGTCGGCCACATTCCCATTTTGATGATCAGCGACACGAGCAGCATCACCGCCGCCGGGATTCCCCAGCGTAGCGCAGCCAGCGCGTCCTGGGCCTGGAAGAACTTCCACGCCGCCCACACGCCGACAATGAAGACCAGGCCCTGAACGACCATAAGCAGGACGTTCACCCATGCGGCCGGTCCGCTGAAAATCCCGAACGTCTGTCGGAAGAAGCCCGGCTCCTCGCCGATACTGCGAAGCAGGTCCCGCTCCTCCTCGCCAAGCGCCTCGTCGATCATCTTGTCCAGGTCACGCATCATTCGTCTCCTTCCAGTGCCGCGCGAAGCTTTCGCCGGGCATGCATGAGGCGGGTCTTCACTGTCCCCGCGGGTATGGCGAGCGCCACCGCGACTTCGGCGACGCTCATTTCCTCCAGATAAAAGAGCGCGATCGCGCTCCTCTGGTCGGGCGGAAGCTCGCCGATCGCCGCGGTAAGCCGCACCCGATCGAGCATCTCTCCCCCCTCTGCAGCCATCGGTTCCGGCTGTTCGGCCAGAGCTTCCCCAAGCTCGCGCCGGCGGATGGCTTCGCCCATTTGTTTCGCGCAGCGGCGCGACACGATCCGGTAGGCCCAGGCCGTAAAGGCGCCTTCGTCCTGCAGTCGGTGGAGACTCCGCACGATCTCAAGCCAACCCGCCTGCGCCGCATCGCGCGCCGCTTCACGGTCGCCGGTCAGCCGCCAGGCATGCGCGATGAGCTTGCCGTGCCACCGCCTGGAAAGCATCGCGAAAGCCTTTCGGTCGCCGGCCCTGGCGGCGGCGACCAAATATTCGTCAAGGATGCGAGCCGCACCGCGTGTCACTCTGCTTCCTCCGATTGCACGCGGATAAGGTGTCGCGATCCGCCTGTTCGGTTCAATGCCGCAACCGAAAAGCGGAAAACATGGGGCAAAGGCCTGCGTTCGCTTTGCCATAGCAGAATCGGACATAAGGATTTGGCGGATGCGCGCGGCCGTGACAGGTTGCGCCCGATGCAGGTCTGGGGCGCCTTTCTCGCCGCGATGTTGATCGCGCCAGCGGCTGCCGCGTCGGTGGAAG
>JBBSKJ010000166.1:0-5512 GCA_038256475.1 Micropepsales bacterium
CAACGCGGCGGGCGGCTCATTGTCGGCGCGCAAGGCGGCGGGATCGCTCTTGCGATGGTTGGCGGCATAGGTCTTGAGGCGCACGTTCTGCAGCGGCTGGGTCTGGCCCGGCAGGCCCTCGATCTTGAGCGAGGTGAACTGCATGGCGGTGTCCTTGCGGATGCGCACCGTGAAGTCGCGCATCTGCACCGCCTTGGCCCGGACCTGCGGCCCCAGCCGGGCGACGGGATTCTTCGCCGAGGGCGCAGGCATGCTGAGCCACATCTTCTGCAGGGTGGCAACCGGACCGACCGCGTCCTTCTCGTTCAGGATGCCCCAGACCATCGGCAGATATTTGGCGCTGATCTTCATGCCATTGGCGGTGGAGACCAGCGTTGCCTTGGCATTGCCCAGCGCGGCGCGATGGCGATAGCGCCAGGCGGCCTCGAAATACTTCGCGGTGTCGGTGGGCTGGGCGCGATAAAAGGCCATGATGCGGCCGACGGTGTAGCGGTCGCGGTCGCTGTCGACTTGCACCAGATGGGGAGCGAAATCGAAGCCATCGGGCTTGAGCACCAGATGGTCGGCAATCTGGCGGGCGGCCTGGAGGTATTTGGTCAGCAGCGCCGGCGACATGGTCAGCGACTCGCCGGAATTGTCGAAGCCGGCGGGATTGGCGGGGTCGACCGGGAACTGGCGCGCGACCTTCAGGTCCTGACCGGTGAGGTCGCGGATGGTGTAGCCATACTCGGCATTGGAAAGACGGCGGGCCAGCACGATGCCCGGATCGCCGGCGGCGCGCTTGATCTCCTCGGCGCGCACCGCTTCGACGAAGGACATGATCTTGTCCATCTCTTCCTGCGGCGGCGCCTTCATCGGCTTGGGCGGCATTTCCTTGGCGTGCAAACGCTCGGAGACCAGCGCCCAGCGCGGGAATTCCGCCTTCACCTTGTCGAGGCTGTCATAGGACTTGATGTCAAACTGGGCGGCGGGCGTCTTGCCGCTGTGGCAGCCCGCGCAATATTTGGCGGCGAAGGGCTGCACCGTGTCGTGAAACTGTTTTTGCAGGTCCGCTTCCGCCGCCAAGGCCGGAGTGGCGGCAACGCAGGCGAGCAGCGCGAAAACGGACAGTCTCATGAATACAGCTCTTTGCTTTTGTATCGCGCGCGAAAAAGGCGCGGTGCTTCCCTGCGGCCAGCCCGGCCCTAACTGCCGACAAATAATCAGAATTTCGGCATTCTGTAAATTTGTGCAGAGGCTCTAGGACGCGATCTGTGGGGGTGAATGGCGCATACCCGCCAATGCCTCGGATTATTTTCATGATGCAGCGCAGCAATTGGGGCTGTGCGCGGGCGCGGAACTTTGAAACCGGCGTGCGTGGGCAGCCTTGAGTCGCGCCGCACAAAGAAAAACCCCCGCGCTTTTGGCGCGGGGGTTTTTGTTGTGAGCGGTTATTCCGCCGCGAAGTTGTGCAGGATCGGCGGACGCGGGTTGAACGGAACGCGCGTCGACCAGGGCGCACCCGGATCGTTGCCGGCGCGGTGCCAGCGGCCCGTCGCGGCGCTCATGATGTCGCCCGGTTCGGTGGTGAAGTAGGGCAGACCTTCGATCTTGATGCCGATCTTGCCTTCCATGATGAACCAGAACTCGTTGAAGTCGGCATGGAAGTGGCCCAGCGCGGTATCCGGCGGAACCGAAGCCGCGGCCTTGCCGCGCAGGATGTTGGAGGTGAAGCCGTCATCCCAGACGAACTTGCCGCCATAGGCCTTTTCGGTTCCGTTGAACTCCTTCATGTAATCGACATAGGTCGGATTGTTGTCGTCCTTGTCCATGCCGGGCGTGCCGCGGACCTTGGTATAGGTCATGCCGGCAATGGGGGTCGGGGTTTCGTTCAGCGCGTAAAGCGGCATGGCGCCGGCGCGGCGCACTTCGAAGCGCAGCGCGGGCTTGTCGCCGACCGATTCCAGCGTGAACATGTGGCGGAAGGGCACGTTGACCATGAAGCCCTTGGTCGCGGTGAAGGGCTCCTTGCCCTCGATGCTGACCTTGAGCGCCCCGTCCCAGACGATGAACACGACGCGGTCGTCGCCATACATCATCTGCTTGGTCTTCTTGCCGACGCCCATCGAAATGTAATCGGCTTCCTGGTGCGGGTTGCGCACGACCGGCTGCACCCAGTCGGTCTGGCCCTTATGCGAGGCAAGGACTTCCGACAGCTTCCAGTGCGGCTTGTTCGGCGCGACATAGGGGTTCAGCTTGGTCGGCTTGGCCGACCAGAAATTCTGCGGATAGGCATTGCTGGTCGTAACTTCCTCGTTCTTTCCGAGGAATTGCGCCGAGGCCGCAAGGGGCGTCAGCAACGCCACCGCTGCGGCGGCGATATAAAACTTCGACTTCATTAGAATTTCCTTCTTGTGCGCGGACAGCATTGTGCTTTGGCCCCAGCGGGTGGTCCGGATCGCAGCTTTTAGGGGGCGCGCGGTTTATTGACAAGGATCGGGCCCGTGTGCAGACGCAGCAAAAACGCTGCTTATAAAAGGGTCAGCGCCGCGCTCTATTTGTCGCTAAGTTTGTCGTGATGCTTCGCACTCTCACCGCGACCACCCTGACATCCCCCTGGCGCTTCGCAGCTGTGGCAGCCGCGCTGGTGGGCCTGCAGGTCACGATACTGTGCTGGATGGGCCAGCCATGGATCGCGGAAAGCGGGCGCATCCTGTTATGGGCTGGCGACCCCTTGAGCACCGATACCTCGCAACAGATCAGCGACTGGTACAGCCTGTCGCATATCATTCACGGCTTCCTGTTCTATGCCCTGCTGCATTATCTGACACCGCGCCTGCCGCTGGCCACGCGTCTGCTGATCGCGATCGGTATCGAGGTCGGCTGGGAGATCACGGAGAACCTGCCGATGTCGATCCAGCACTATCGCCAGCAGGCGCTGGCGGTGGGCTATGCCGGCGACAGCATCCTCAATTCGGTACTGGATACGGTGATGATGGCAATCGGCTTTGTCATGGCGGCGCGGATGCCGGTGTGGAGCGTGGTGGGGCTGGCAATCGCGTTCGAACTGTTCACCGGCGTCATGATCCGCGACGGGTTGATCCTGAACGTCATCGGCTTTGTCTGGACGCCGGAGTTCATTGCGGAATGGCAGACCGAAAGCCTGGGCAAGCCCTGACACCGGCGCTGGACCTGTCACGGGAATTTGCATAATTTCAGCGCCGAACAGGGGCACGGGCATGTTTCGAACTGCTTTCAGCGCCGCCACGGCTATCCTGTTGCTGTCCTTCGGGCCAGCCGCCGGCCAGCAGCCTGTCTTTGACCCGCACGTTCACTTGCATCGCGCCGAAGCCTCGCTTCGCCAATATCAGGAGCAGGTCAAGCAGACCGGACGACATCTCGCCGGATTTGGCGCCATGTGGTTCGGCGGTCCCAACCAGGCCCCGGCAGGCCAGATCGAGCAGACCCGTGCCAGCAACGACGCGCTGATGGCGCTGGCCGCCAAAACGCCCGGCATGCTGCCCATCGTCACCGTGCATCCCTATGACGGCCCAAGTGCGATCACCGAGCTGGAACGGGTGGCAGCGCGCGGGGCGCGCGTCTTGAAGATCCATGCCCATACCCAGAAATTCGACATCACGGATCCGCGGGTGCTGACATTGGTCAGGCGCGCGGGCGAACTGGGCATGGTCGTGATGATGGACAATGCCAACATCCTTCCGGGCGACAGCGAGAATCTTTTCAACCTGGCGCTGGCCTGCCCCAAGACGAAATTCCTTTTCGCGCATCTAGGCGGCCTGAACTTCCGCTTCTGGAATATCCTGGCGCTGGCACGCACGGCCGAGAACCTCTTCGCAAACAATATCTATTTCGACATCTCCGGCCCCCTCACCCTGGCGGCGGGATCGCCCATTCAAGACGAGTTCGTTTGGACCGTCCGCAATGTCGGCATCGATCATGTGCTGCTGGCTTCGGATTTCCCGCAAGTCACCCTGTCCCAGGCCCTGGCCGCGTTCGACAGGCTCGGCTTCAGCGAAGAGGAAAAGGCAAAGATCAGCCATGGCAATGCGCGCGCATTGTTCGGGCTGAAGTGACATGACCCTAACCAGGAGAAGATCATGAAAATGCGTTTCACAGCGGCATTGATGATGACGGCAAGCCTTGGTCTGACTGGAATGGCGGCAGGCGCGGCGGCGCAGACCGAGGTGGATACCCATGTGCTGGCCGCCCAGCAGGCGGCGGCAACGGATTTCGCGGGCACGCTGAGCGTCTTGTGCATCCAGCCTTCCGACGGGTCGGACCCCGGCGCGGCGCAGCGCGCCGCCAATGCCGGAAAGCCGCGGGTCATTCCCACGCCCGAAAGCTGGTCCGCAGAACCGGCCAAGGTGTTCGACAATGTCTATTGGCTGGGCACGAAATTTCATTCGAGCTGGGCGATCAAGACCAGCGCCGGGATCATCATCATCGACACCATGTATAATTACGCCGCCGAAACCCAGATCGTGGGCGGCCTGAAGAAGCTTGGGCTTGATCCGGCCGACATCAAATATGTGATCATCAGCCATGGCCATGGCGATCATGACCAGGGCGCCAGGCTGCTGCAGGATCGTTATGGCGCGCGCGTCATCATGGGGGCGCCCGACTGGGACGCCATTATCAAGGCGAACACCATGCCGGGCGGGGTGCCGAAACGCGACATGGATGCGGGCGACGGCCAGAAGCTGACCCTGGGCGATACGACCATCACCATCATCCAGACGCCGGGCCATACGCTGGGCACCCTGTCCTACCTGATCCCGGTCACGGACAATGGCAAGAAGTTGACGGTGGCCTATTCCGGGGGCATGGGCTTCAACTTCCCGCGCAGCCCGGAGCGGTTCGACACCTATATTCACTCGGCGGAAAAGATGCGCGCCGCCGCCAAGGCGGCCGGCGCCAGTATCGTATTCTCCAACCACTCCATGTACGACCATGCCTGGACCCGCAGCCGCGTGGCGCGCAAGCCGGGCGAGGACAGCCCCTTTGTGATCGGCACGGAAGCCGTGGAGCGCTATTTCACGGTGCTGCGCGAATGCGCCATGGCGGGGAAGTTGCGGCTGAAAAGGTGAGGCGCGGTTTGCCGTAGGCCGACGCAGTTAGGCGGGCGGGCGGGCGCGGAAACGCGCTAAAACAAGAGGCTGGGCGAAAACTTCGGCAATGTGTTAGAAGCCCATCCGATGCGGGTGTAGTTCAATGGTAGAACGGCAGCTTCCCAAGAAGGGGGACGAGCGCGCCGACGGGCATCACACCGCATCAAACGGCGTTGGCCAAAATCCATCCGGTAATATTTGAGCGGCATCGATACCGGAATTGTCACCAGTTTGGGCATCGTACGATATTTGACCTTAAGCGGACGACTGGTCGTATCCGCTCCACCCTGCCAATCAGATTTCCACCTGTTCAGACAAACTCAGAGCGTCGTCAACCTCAATTCCCAGATATCGCACTGTGCTTTCGAGCTTGGTGTGTCCTAGTAAGAGTTGGACGGCGCGGA
>JBBSKJ010000167.1:0-5478 GCA_038256475.1 Micropepsales bacterium
CACCGGCATGGAACACCAGAAGATTGGCCGCACCCGCTATTTTCGCCGCCGCGTCGACCCGGTCGGCCAGCGCGAAAGCGGCTTCCTTGTGCGGCACGGTGACATTGACGCCGGCAAGGCCTTCGGCGCGCAGCCGCGCGATGACATCACGAAATTCTTCCGGCGGGGCGGGCACGCGCAGCATCTCGCCATCGATCCCCAGCTGCCTCAGCCAATAGCCATGCAGCACGGGGGACAGCGACTGCGCCACCGGCCATCCGACAATCCCCGCCTTTACCGTCATGACGCCAGCACGCCTTCTTTTCTGAGCGCCGCCAGGACCGGCAGCAGCGGCAAGCCCAGCACCGAAAAATAATCGCCGTCCACTCTATCGAAAAGCTGCGCCCCGCGCCCTTCATAATGATAGCAGCCCACCGAGGAGAGGATCGCCATGCCTTCGGCGGCGATATAGTTATCCAGGAATTGCGGGCTTAAATCGCGCATCGTCATCTTGCAGGGGCTGGCATGCATCCACAGCAAGATGCCATCCTTTGCCAGCGCCGCCGCCGATACAAGGAGGTGCATACGGCCCGAGAGCCGCGCCAGCAACGCCCTGGCTTCGTCCAGGGTGGCGCATTTGCTTAAGCTCTCACCGTCAAACTCGATCACGCTGTCGCCGCCCAGGACGATATCGCCGGGATGGCGGGCGGAAACATGCAGGGCCTTTTTCTGCGCCAGGGTGGAGGCGATCACGTCCGCATCCGCGCCGCGCAACTGCGCCATTAGCGCAGCTTCGTCCAGATCGGCGGGATCGTTGGTGAAATCCAAGCCTGCCGCCTTCAAGAGCGCGGAGCGGCTTTGGCTGGCGGAGGCGAGAACCAGCCTCACCCCACCTCCTCCTTGCGATCCGTCAGAAGGTTCATTACCGCGGCGGCGGTTTCCTCGATGGAGCGGCGCGACACATCGATCATCGGCCATTCGTTGTTCTCGAACAGCTGGCGGGTGGCGGCGATTTCGGCGCGCACCGCATCGGGCTCGATATAGTCGGTGTCGCGGGTTTCGCCCATCGTGGTCAGGCGGTTGCGGCGCACCTGCACCAGCCGGTCGGGCGACACCCACAATCCGACGATCAGCGGCTTGCTGGCGGCCAGCAATTGTGGCGGCGGCGGCATACCAGGGACCAGCGGCACATTGGCGGCCTTCACCCCGCGGATCGCAAGATAGACGCAGGTCGGTGTCTTGGAGGTGCGGCTGGCCCCCGTCAGGATCACCTCGGCCTCGTCGATCGTGTCTAGCGACTGGCCGTCGTCATGGGCGATGGTGAAATTGAGCACCTCGATGCGCTCCAGATAGCGCTGGTCCACCTGATGCTGCCGGCCGACCTTGTGGGTTTCAGTTTTGCCCAGGAACTGGCGCAGCGCCAGAACGGGGCCTTCCAAGAGGTCGATGGTCCGCACCTCAATGTCGATGCAGCGGGCGATCAGCTTGTCGCGCAGCGCCTGGTTTGCCAGAGTGAAGAATACGATCCCTGGCATGATGGCGATATGATCCAGGGCGCGGGTCAGCTGGTGTTCGCTGCGCACCAGGGCATAGGGGTGAATATGGACATCCACATTCTCGAACTGGGCCAGGGCAGCATTTGCCATGGCGTGCAGGGTTTCGCCGGTGGAATCCGACACCAGGTGAACGTGAAATTTATGATCCACAGAACCGTCCCGAAAAATTCCGCCCTGCTGGGTATAAGCCCGCGTCCAGCCACAGGCTCCTAGCCAGAAGGTGCGCAAATGTGCAAACCCGTATGGTTTGGGGATGCTATCCCTAACCGCCAACATACCATGGCGTGCCCGGCAGCCGGCGCGGATTTTGCCCAAGTGCTTGAGTCCATGCGGCCTTGGGCTTAAGCCAAAGCCGCCTGCACATTTTCACCCACAACTAACAGCCCTAACATCATCTTCATCATCTTAGATTCTTAGGAGTCTTGTAGTGCGTAGTGCCCGCAAGCTTGTGCGTGTTTTGGAAGGAACCGCGGAAAAGGTGCCGCCCGTCTGGCTGATGCGCCAGGCCGGGCGCTACCTGCCGGAATACCGCAAGCTGCGAGCCGAGGCAGGTTCCTTCTGGGCTATGGCCCTGAACCCAAAATATGCTGCCGAGGTGACGCTGCAGCCGATCCGCCGTTTTGGCTTTGATGCGGCGATCCTGTTTTCCGACATCCTGACGGTGCCCGAGGCCCTGGGCCAGAAAGTGACCTTCACCGAAGGCGAGGGCCCCAGCCTGACACCGATGGCAACCGCCAAGGGTTTCAATGAAGACCGTACGGCATGGGCCACCTATTTCGAGCCGGTCTATGAGGCGCTCAGGCTGACACGCGCGGGTCTGACGGACGAGACCACATTGCTGGGCTTTGCCGGTGCGCCCTGGACGCTGGCGACCTATCTGGCGGCGGGCGCCGGCGGCGATGAACAGAAGGCCGCCAAGCTGTGGGCGTACCGGGACCCGGAGGGCTTTGGATATCTTTTGGATATTCTGGGCGAGTGCGTCGCCTTCCACCTGATCCGCCAGCTGGAGGCCGGCGCTGATGCGGTGCAGATTTTCGACAGCTGGGCCAGCGGCCTGCCGCCTGCTTTGTTCACGCAGGTTGTAATCGCTCCGACCAGGAAGATCGTGGACCAGGTGCGCGCTGCTAAGCCCGGCGCCAGGATCATCGGCTTTCCCCGCGCCGCCACCCTGGCCGGCTATCAAGCTTATGCTCAGGCCACCGGTGTGGATGCGATATCACTGGATACCTCCGCCCCGATGCGCTGGGCGGCGAACAATCTTCCCGGCGCCATTCAGGGCAATCTGGATCCCATCGCCCTGATCGCGGGCGGCGCGGCACTGGACAAGGCGGTCGATGACATTCGCGAAGCCACGGCCGGCAAACCGCATATCTTCAATCTTGGCCACGGCATCCTGCCGGAAACGCCCATCGCCCATGTCGAGCAATTGCTGAAGCGTATTCGCGGATGAAGATTGCAATCGTCCTGTTCAACCTGGGCGGCCCGGATTCACCGCAAGCCGTGCAGCCGTTTTTGCGCAATCTTTTTTCCGATCCGGCGATTATCAGCCTTCCCACTATTTTCCGCCTGCCCCTGGCATGGTTGATTGCGCGCCGCCGCGCGCCTATCGCGCGGGAAATCTATGGCCAGATCGGCGGGCGCTCACCGATCTTCGAGGAAACCCGCAAACAGGCCGACGCACTGGAAGTGGCGCTGTCGAAAGATGGCGTGGAGGCCAAAGCCTTTGTCGCCATGCGCTACTGGCATCCTTTCAGCGATGGCGCGGCGCGGGCGATCAAGGCGTTTAACCCCGATAAAATCGTGCTTTTACCGCTCTATCCGCAATATTCCACCACCACCACGGGGTCCTCGCTGAAGGACTGGGCGCGGTCTGCGAAGAAGGCGGGCCTCACCGCGCCGACCTCGCGCATCTGCTGCTATCCCGGCGAGAGCGGGTTCATTGCCGCGGCGGTGGCCAATATCCGCAGAATTATGGAGGGCGCGCGGACCGATATCTCCTATCGCCTGCTGCTGTCGGCGCACGGCCTGCCCAAGCGCGTGATCCAGAAAGGCGACCCCTATCAATGGCAGGTCGAGCAGAGCGCGGCCGCGATCGTAAAGGCACTGGCCATGGAAAATATGGAAGCGGTGGTCTGCTATCAAAGCCGTGTCGGGCCGCTGGAATGGATCGGCCCGGCCACCGATGCGGAAATCCGCCGCGCGGCGAAGGACGGCAAGGGCGTCGTCATCGCGCCAATCGCCTTTGTCAGCGAACATTCCGAAACGCTGGTGGAGCTGGATATCGAATATCGTCATTTGGCCGAGGAGGTGGGCGTGCCCGATTATCGCCGCGCCGCCACGGTGGGCGTCCATCCCGATTTCATTGCCGGCCTGGCGGATCTGGTGCGGCGCGGTCTGGCGACGCAGACGGTTGTGGGCTGCGCCGATGGTCGTATCTGCCCCGCCGCGCACAAGGCGTGCGGCTATGCATGGGAGCAAAGGCCATGAATGCCCTGCACAGCCTGCTGGCCGACTACAGTCTCTGGATCAAGGCGGGGCATGTCATCGCGGTGATCGCCTGGATGGCGGGGATGCTCTATCTGCCGCGGCTGTTCGTCTATCATTGCGAAACGCTGCCGGGCTCGGAGGGCAGCGAGCGCTTCAAGGTGATGGAGCGCCGCCTGCTCAAGGCGATCATCAATCCGGCGATGGCCGCGGTGTGGGTTCTGGGCCTCATGCTGGTCTGGGTTACGGACGCGCATATGCAGCTCTGGTTCCAGATCAAGTTTGCGCTGGTGCTGGCCTTGAGTGGCTTTCACGGTTTCCTGGTCGGCCGCTGGCGTGATTTCGCCCTGGACCGCAACAGGCGCAGCGCCCGCTTCTACCGCATCATCAACGAGGTGCCGGCGGTCCTGATGGTGCTGATCGTGATCCTGGCGGTGGTCAAGCCATTCATCTGATCCTGGAAAGGCGCGCATCTGCGCGCGTCCCGGCCTGAAACATTAATTGCAGACCCGCCTGCGAGGGATATTTGCAAGGTCCGCAAATCCGGCTATAACCGATCCGTTCTCCTAACCCGCACGGCAGGCCTGCGAGGCCAAGCTGAACCGGCAAAATCCGGCGCGGGTCCAAACCAATCTCTTCGATGACTGCGCTTGGGGCGCCAGCCCCCGTTTCATCGGGACCAATCCCCCTTTCGACCAGGTGCCGATCACATGACTGTCCAAGATGGCTTGCAGGCGATGAAGCTGCAGGATCTCAAGAATAAAAAACCCGCGGATCTGCTGGCTTTTGCCGAGGAACTGGAGATCGAGAACGCCTCGTCCATGCGCAAGCAGGACATGCTGTTCGCCATCCTCAAGGAACTTGCCGACCGCGAGGTCGAGATCACCGGCTCAGGCGTGGTGGAAATCCTGCAGGATGGCTTTGGCTTCCTGCGCTCGCCGGAGTCCAACTATCTGCCCGGCCCCGACGATATCTACATTTCCCCGTCCCAGATCCGCCGCTTTGGCCTGCGCACCGGCGATACCGCCGAAGGCCCGATCCGGGCGCCCAAGGAAGGCGAGCGCTATTTCGCCCTGCTGAAGGTCACAACCATCAATTTCGAAGACCCCGATCAGATCAAGCACAAGGTCCATTTCGACAATCTGACGCCGCTCTACCCCACCAAGCCGCTGAAGATGGAACTGGACGATCCCACCATCAAGGACAAGACCGGCCGGGTGATCGACATCGTGGCGCCGCAGGGCATGGGCCAGCGCGCCCTGATTACGGCCCAGCCGCGCACCGGCAAGACGGTGATCCTGCAGAATATCGCCAAGGCGATTTCGGCCAACCATCCGGAAATTTTCCTGATCGTGCTCTTGATCGACGAGCGCCCCGAAGAAGTCACCGACATGCAGCGTTCCGTGAAGGGCGAAGTGATTTCCTCGACCTTCGACGAACCGGCCACGCGTCACGTGCA
>JBBSKJ010000168.1:0-5469 GCA_038256475.1 Micropepsales bacterium
ATCATGGAGCGCGGCACCACGCCGTCCTTCAGCACGCGCCCGTCGCTATAGATGTCGCGCAGGAACAGGTTGAGGGCAAGGATGCGCTGGGTCAGGCCGCGTTCGATGCGGTCCCATTCCTTGGCGGTGACGATGCGCGGCAGCAGATCGGTGGGAATGATCCGTTCGGTGGCGCGGTTGTCGTTATAGACGGTGAAGGTGATGCCCTGATGCAGGAAGCTTTGCTCGCAAGCCTGTTGGCGGCGGTTCAATTCTTCCAGCGGCAGGATGGAAAGCCGCGAGTCCAGCGCCGCATAGGGAGAGCGCGCCTTGCCATCGGGCGTGAACATCTCGTCATAGGGTTTGCCCAGCGCATACTCGGTATAGGGCGCGTCCACGCCTGGGCGCGAAACCCGGCCGGATCCGGCGACCATATCGGGGCCGCCAAAGTCCTCGGTGTTCGCAAAAGTTTCATGCTGCATACGCGAAGTCTCACAGGACTCTTCGCGGCCCGCAAGCGCGGCGTGTGGGCGCGGGTGCCGTGCCATCGCCACCCGCGCTTTGCGCGATTATGGATGAAAGGCGCCGGCCGATTCCGTGGCTAAATATTTAACACTCCCAATGGCTTATTCAATAAGTGCCATCAAGGCGGTTTGGTTGGGCGCGGCGGCGATGCGAACTTGCGCAAAGGGGCGCGACAGGCCCTTGGCGGTGGCGGGGCTGATGCAGAGCGCGATCAGCTTTTCGGTCGGCAGGTCTTGCGCCAATTCGCAGAAAATTCGCGCGCTGCGCGGTGAGAAAAACAGCGCCGCATTGACCCCGCCCGCCGCCAGCGCCTCCCGCGCCGAGAGCGGCAAATCCCGCGCCGCTTCCACCCGGTACAGCACCGCTCGGCGCACGGAAAAACCGCGCAGCGACAGCATGTCGGCCAGGGTGCCCGGCGCTTCGGCGCCGCAGACATGCAGCAGCACGCCCTTTTCCGGGATGGTCCAGCGCGCCGTGGCTTCGGCCAGGGCCTGGGCGTCGCCATCAGCATTCCTGATGTCGGTAAAGCCCGCCGCCGCTGCTTCCTGTGTGGTCTGCGGTCCCACCGCGAAAACCGGAATATCGCGCCGCGCCGTGTGCCGGATCAGGGCGCGGATGCCATTGGCGCTGCTGGCCAGGATCGCCTGCACGCCGGTGAAATCCGGTTCCGGCCCGTCTTCGAATTGGGGGCTGAGCAGCGGCGCCAGCAACGCCGTATGACCCATTTCAGCCAGACGGGCAGCGATCTCTTCGCCGTCTTCCTGAGGTCTGGTCACCAACACATGCATGGATCAGCGCCTTTGCCGCATGGCCGTTTGGGCGTAAAGGAGCGCGCCATGGCTGACAAGAGCTTCACCATTCTGGGCATCGAGACCAGCTGCGACGAAACCGCGGCGTCGGTGGTGCGCGGCGCAGCGCCCGGCCCCGGCGAAATCCTGTCCAATATCGTCTTCAGCCAGACCGAGGCGCATGCGCCCTATGGCGGGGTGGTGCCGGAAATCGCCAGCCGCGCCCATCTGGAAATCGTCGATGGGGTGATCGAACGCGCGCTGACGCAAGCGAATTTGAGCCTGTCAAATATGGACGCAATTGCCGTGACCGCCGGGCCCGGCCTGATCGGCGGCGTGATGGTGGGGCTGACCACCGCCAAGGCTCTGGCGCTGGGCGCGGGCAAGCCGCTGATCGCCGTCAATCACCTGATAGGCCACGCCATGACGGCGCGGCTGACCCATGGCGTGGCGTTTCCCTTTTTGCTGCTGCTGGTTTCGGGCGGCCATTGCCAGTTGGTGGGCGTTGGCGGGCCGGATGATTTTCGTCTTTATGGCAGCACCATCGACGATGCGGTGGGGGAAGCCTTTGACAAGACCGCCAAGATTCTGGGGCTGGCCTAACCCGGCGGCCCGGCGGTGGAAGAAGCCGCAAAGCGCGGCAATCCCAAAGCCCATGATCTGCCGCGTCCCCTGCTCTTCAAAGGCAAGCAAGGGCGCGCCGGCGCTGATTTCTCATTTTCGGGATTGAAGACGGCGGTGCGCCAGCTGGTGCAGGACCAGCGTGCCAGCACCGAAGATGTCAGCGCTTCTTTTCAGGCCGCCGTGATCGACATTCTGCGCGACCGCAGCCGCATCGCGATGCAGATGTTCCGCAAGGATTTTCCGGATGGCAAAACGATGGTGGTGGCCGGCGGGGTTGCGGCCAATCAGGCCATCGGCACGGCGCTGGCGGCGCTGTGTCGCGACGAGGACTTCATCCTGCGCGTCCCGCCGCCCAGGCTTTGTACCGACAATGCGGCCATGATCGCCTGGGCGGGCGTGGAACGTTTATCGGCCGGCGCGCTTGGTGATGACCTCTCGATCTCACCCCGGGCGCGTTGGCCTTTGGCCAATGCGCCCATTCCTTAAGTTGGCGGGCTATGCCCGCCGGGGCCTTAAGTTGGCGGGCCATGCCTGCCGGGGCCTTAAGTTGGCGGGCGATGCCCGCCGGGGCGCGTTGGCCTTTGGCCGTCCGTTAGATGGTGGCGGCGACGGTCAGAAGGCCCAGCACGCTGGTCAGCGCGATGGCGGCAACGTTGAAGATGTCGGCGATGGTATTGTTCACCGTCTCGTCTTGCGGCACCTGGGTATGGAAAATTTTTGTCATGGCTTGCTCCTTTCAAAGTGTCAGTCCGGCTAGCTTGTATTGCACACTACCTGTTTACGCAAGGTATCTTGCAATGTATTTGTCGGCCAGTTCCAGACTTTTTGTTGCACCGCGATATATGAGCCTAAGCGTTGCGATTCAATGATGCTGAGCTATGCAATTTATGGCTATATCGCGGCAAAATAAGGCGTTAACACATTGAAGTACTTGAATTTGTAATAAAATTGCGTGCAGGTTTGTGATTGCTGTGCAGGCGCAGCATGGAAGGAATGCAAAGTTTGAAAATCGCCACCTGGAACGTCAATTCGGTGCGCCACCGCATCCATTTGGTGACCCGCTTTCTGCGGGACGAGCAGCCGGATGTCCTCTGCCTGCAGGAGACCAAGGTGATGGACGAGCTGTTCCCCAAGCTGCCTTTTCACAAGCTGGGCTATGTCCATCAGGCGATCCACGGCCAGAAGGCCTATCACGGCGTCGCGATCCTTTCGAAAACCCCGTTCCGCGAGACCGGGGTGCAGGATTTCTGCCGAGAGGGCCATGCCCGCCATATGGGCGTGACGCTGGCCAATGGCGTGGAGCTGCATAACTTCTATGTGCCCGCGGGCGGCGACATTCCCGATCCCAGGCTGAACAACAAGTTCGCCCACAAGCTGCATTTTCTGGAAAGCATGGCGAAATTCTTCGCCGCCCGAACGGCGCGCAAGAACAATCCTGTCCTGCTGATGGGCGATCTGAATGTCGCGCCGCAGGAACATGATGTGTGGAGCCACAAGCAGCTCCTCAACATCGTCAGCCACACGCCGGTGGAGACACGGCTGCTGGGCGAAGCCCAGGCCGCCTTTGACTGGACCGACTCCACCCGCCACTTCATTCCGCCCGACCAGAAGATCTATTCCTGGTGGAGCTATCGCGCTGCTGATTGGGAAGCGTCCGACCGCGGCCGCAGGCTGGACCATGTCTGGACCAGCCCGGGGCTTAAGGGCGCGCTGAAGTCACAGCGCATCCTGAAAAAGATGCGCGGCTGGCAGAAAGCATCCGATCATGTGCCGGTGATCGTGGAGATCGACGTATGAAACGGTCGCGCGCACGGGCGCGGATGCGCCCATTAACAGATAGGCGCCTCAGGCGCCGGGCGGCTTCGCTAACGCTTCGCCGGGTCGTCGCTCCGTGAGAATAGCCTTCCTTCGCCATGGTCCGACCGACTGGAATGCCGCCGGGCGCATCCAGGGTCATACCGATATTCCCTTAAGTGACACAGGACTTGCCAAGATGGCGGGCCTGCGCCTGCCCTTCGCCGTGGCGCGGGTCTATTGCAGTCCGCTGCTGCGCGCCCGCCAGACTGCCGAAGCCTTGATGCTCAGAGACGCGGTGCAGGATGCGCGGCTGATGGAACAGCATTGGGGCCAGTGGGAAGGCCTGACCCGCGAGCAGATATTCGCCCAGCATGGCAACGACGCTTTTATTATGGCTGGTTCGCAGCGCGGCGCGGAATTCCGCCCGCTGGCCGGCGAATCCACCGGCGAACTGCATGCGCGGGTGGCCGCCTTTTTAAAGGACGTCGCCGGCGGCGAAGGCGATGCCGCCGCGGTGGCGCATCTGGGCGTGCTGCGCGCCGCCTATACGCTGGCGACGGGCTGGGCGATGGATGCGCCCATGCCCGCCGATCTGGATGTGTCCAAGATACTGGTCCTGTCGCTGGACGCCGTCGGCGGACCCAAGATCGAAAGCCTGAATCTGGATTTTATTTCCAGAACGGCGTGACCTTGCAGAACCGGACATAGCGTTTCAAGGCCTGGCGGATGGCGCGCGGCGTCTGCGCCCCATACCAGCCGACCATCGTGCCGGCGGCAAAGCGCAAGCCCGCATCATCCTCCTTGCGGGCGCCCTTCTGCTGCAACAATTCGCCCACCACAGTACGGACATTGGCGACGTCGTTGAGTTCGCCAAGATAATTCTGCAACCCGCGCACCTGCTTGAGATAGGCTTTGACGTCGCGCGCAGGATATAGCGGCGCGAAGAATTCGGCGGTGTAGCGCAACTTTTTCAACGCGATGCGCAGGCGATGCAGATCGCCCTCCTCTTGCGAGTGGGCGGTGCGGCCACGTTTTTTCACGCGCCTGATCTGACGGCCCAGCATCCGCGAGGCTGTTTTCGCCAAGCGGCGCTGGCGGGTCAGCGGCACCTGTGACTGGGTCAGGGCAGCAACATCGTCGGTGAAACGCTCGAATTCCGGCGCCGCAATGCAGGCCTGCACCCTATGCCAGGCAAGCTCGCGCGCGGCTTCGGCGCGGTCACGCAAGGCGGCAAAACCGCTGGTCTCCTTGTCCGGCGCGGCTTCCAGCAACTCGCCGATGAAAACGTCCAGGTCGCGGGCCGGCGCCAGCCGGTGCGACAATATCTTGGCGCGGCTACGCACCTCGCCAAGCCATTCCTGTTGGAACTCCCGTCCGAAAGCGCCCAGCGCCACTTCCAGCCGGCGAAAGGCCACGCGCAACTGGTGCAACCCTTCCTCCGAGCGCCCCGCCCGCAAAGCGGCCGCGTTGGCAGCGATCTGGGCCAGGCAATCGGACAATGCGGCCCGAAAGGCTTCCTCCGGCCGCATCCCGGCGGAGACATAGGAAGGAGAGGCCTTTACCGGCTTGGCCGGGCCCAGATTGCGAGGGGCAAGGAAATGGATGGTGGCGCGTGGATCGTCCATGCGGGAGCCTAGGGCCAAATCGTACAGACGATCAATCGTGCCGGAGCGGCCATCAGATCGGACGCGTCGGAAGCCCAGCGGCGGCCAGAGCCTGTTTCGCCTGCGCGATGCTGACTTCGCCAAAATGGAAG
>JBBSKJ010000169.1:0-5445 GCA_038256475.1 Micropepsales bacterium
CATGGTCCAGTTCATAGCGCTTGATCGCGGCGCGCAGGGCGCGCTCCTTGCACCGCAACTCTTCGGCCAGGAACACGACGGGATCGATCTGCATGGAACCCTCGACTCTTAACGAAGTACCAAGGAACCATGCGAACGCCGCCGCAGGCAGGCAATTGTAAACTATCGAAAGCCGCAGTTACGCACAGCGCGTAATTCAAGATTGCCGAAAATTTGAATCAATTCCCGTGGCCCCGTTCACGTCCGGCGGCCATGATCCATTTGAAACAGGCGGTCAGACATGCTTGCCTGTCTCTTAACTATCTGGGGGAGTCGCCTTGAGTCGCCGCTGGACGCTTCTGCTGCCGGTGATCTTCATCACCTACAGCCTGGCCTATCTCGACCGCGCCAACTTCAGCTTTGCCGCTGCCGGCGGCATGGCCAGGGATTTGGGAATCACCGCGGCGGAGAATGCGCTGCTGAGCGCGCTGTTCTTCCTGGGCTATTTCCTGTTCCAGATTCCCGGCGCGGCTTACGCGCAGAAATACAGCGTCCGCAAACTGATTCTGTGGGGGCTGATCGGCTGGGGCCTGCTCGCCGCCGCCACGGGCCTTCTGCATAACCTCAACGCGCTTTATGGCGTGCGCTTTGCGCTGGGCATCGTGGAAAGCGCGGTCTTGCCCGCCATGCTGATCCTGCAGTCGCGCTGGTACACCCGCAAGGAACGCGCCCGCGCCAATGCTTTCCTGGTGCTGGGCAACCCCGTCACCATGCTGTGGATGGCGGTGCTGTCCGGTTACCTGATCGAAAATTTCGGCTGGCGCGAGATGTTCATCATAGAAGGCCTGCCCGCGGTGCTGTGGGGCATCGTGTGGTGGAAGGTGGTGGCCGACCGCCCCAGCGGCGCGAAATGGCTGCCGGATGCCGAACGGCAGGCGCTGGAAGCCACGCTCGCCGAGGAGCAGCGCGATATTCCGCCGGTGAAGAATTACCTCGCCGCTTTCCGGATGCCGCGCGTGCTGGTGCTGACCGCGGTCTATTTCCTCTGGAGCCTGGGGGTCTACGGGTTCGTGATGTGGCTGCCGTCCATCCTCAAACGCGGTGAGATGAGCATGGTGGAAGTCGGCTGGTTGGCGGCCGTGCCCTATCTGGCGGCCATCATGGCCGAGATCGCCTGTTCCATATGGTCGGACAAGACCGGCAAGCGCACCGCCGCGACCTGGCCCTGTTTCGTGGTGGCGGCGCTCGCTTTCTATGGCTCCTACCTTTTGGGCGACACCCATTTCTGGGCCAGTTTCGTGCTGTTGGTCATCGCGGGCGCCGCGATGTACGCGCCCTATGGGCCCTTCTTCGCTTACATCCCCGACATCCTGCCATCCAATGTCTCCGGCGGCGCCATCGCCCTGATCAACAGTTTCGGGGCGCTGGGGTCTTTCGTCGGCGCCTATGGCGTGGGCTGGCTGAATGGCGCCACCGGCAATCCGGGCATGTCGTACCTGCTGATGGCGGCGGCGCTGCTCGCCTCCGCCATCATCATGTTCTTCATGCCGGACCGGATGCCGCAGAAACGCTAGCTATTTCTTTTCCGCCTGCACCGCGGTCAGCGGGCAGTCCATCCAGATGGCGACCACGGCATCGCCGGTCTCGGGCTTTGCGCCGTCATAATGCACGCCGCCCACCAGGTTGGTGATCACCGATCCGGCCGGATAGGGCACGGTATTGTTCATGGGGTCATAGACATTGCTGGTGGAGAGCCACCAGGTGCCCGACAGCACCACCGCATAGCGGGCCCGCTCGTGATAGTGCGGCCGGCTGAAATGCGGCGGCTTCCAGCGGATCAGCTGCATGCAGTGACCTTCCTTCTTGGGATCGCCGATCACCCAGGCCTGGTCGTTGCGTTCGCCCTTGGTCCACTGGATCTGGTCCGGATTGAGCCCGATGGCGCTGGCAGGATCAACGGTGGGCTGGGCGAAGGCCGGCGCGGTTGCCGCCAGGAAAGCCGGTATCAGAAGCAGTTTGCGCATGTGCGTGTCTCCCCGTTGTGGCTGTTGGGCCCAAGGTTCCTCGCAATCAGCCGGTCCTGCAAGGCCCGAGTTTGCGTGTTTTTCCCGGCCTGGGCGCGGTTCCTACACTTCCGGTGGGCGCGTAATCCGGCGCACCACCAGTTCGTCGATCTCAAGTCTTTTGATCCGGGCGCGTTTGATCGTCAGCCGCTTGATGGCGACAGCCCCGATGGCCATCGCGCCGATGGCCACCGCCCCAACCGCCAGCGCGCCCAAGGCGAAACTGCCCAAGGCGAAGGTACCGACTGCCAGCGCGCCAACAGATGTGGCGGGCTGCTTCGCCATTATTAGAGCGGGAACCAGTCGCGGCGGTCGGTATAAACCTGATACTGCGCGTTGATGCCCGCGCGCAGGCCGACGCCGGTGCGCATCGGGGCCAGTGTCACGCCGCCGCTGCGCTGATAGTTGACCCCCAGACCCGCCACCACATAGATGCTGCCTTCCACGGATGGGAAGCGCTGGAACAGCCGGCGGTCGTCCTGGAGATTGTAAATCAGGGTGAAGCATTTGGAGAGGTTGGCGCCCAGGTCGAAGCCGACCGAGGGGCCGCGCCAGTACACCTGCCGCGGTTCGCGCGCCTTGCGGATCAGCCAGCCGGAGCCATAGCGGAAACCCACCACCACCGCGCCGCCGCCTTCATCGCCCTTGATATAGGCGTCGGGCTGGCCCAGGTCGCCGAACACATGCTGCACGCCCTTGGCCATGGCTTCGGAGGTGATGCCGAAGAAATTGGCGCCAGCCTCGGTGATCTCGTCGGCCGTGTAGGTGAGGTCGGAAGCCCGCTGCTTGGGCGCGGGTGCCCCCTGGTCGGCGCGCGCGGCGCCGATGCTCAGCAGGCTGCCCACCGCGGCCGGTGTTGCGCCGACGGCCATCAGTCCGGTGATGAATTTCTTGCGGTTCATGGTCGCTCCTTGCGCTACGCGTTGCGCGCCGAATCACTTGCCCAACCGAGGGCAACCTTTGCCCAGATTGGGGCATTTTTACAGTCCGTTGCATTACGGGCTTGACAGGACGAAGCTGAGGAATAGGGCGAGACGATGGAAAAAGAGCCGCAAAACAAGCTTTCCCCGGCTGGCTGGCTGACGCTGGCGATCCTCCTCGGCCTTTTCGGCGCGGCGCTCTGGTACGCGGTCAAAGTCTGGAACGCGATGGCCGGCGTCCAAATGAGCGGCTGGGGCTGGACGTTTTTAAGCCTGGGCGTGGTGGTGACTATCGGTCTCGGCGCGGGCCTCATGGCGCTGGTGTTCTACTCCGCCCGCCACGACATGGACCAATAGCGCGCCTTATTTGCCGCGCGCGATGAAGGGGCCATTTTCAAAGCCGGGTTTGCCGTAGGTGAAGGGCGTGTAGTCCCAGTTGCTGACATCGCCGCCGGCCGCCCGCAGCACCGCGTCGCCCGCCGCCGTGTCCCATTCCATGGTGCGTCCGGCGCGCGGATAGATGTCGGCTTCGCCCACCGCCACCAGGCAGAATTTCAGCGACGAACCGGCATTGATATGACCCTTGATATTCAGGCTTCCCAGCAACGCGTTGGTCTGGGCGTCGGGATGCGACTTGCTGCTGACCGCGATCATGCCGCCTTCGGGCGGCTTGCGCGCTGCGACGGGCTTTACAGCGCCGCCCGACAATTCAAAGGCGCCTTCGCCCGCCGCGCCGACGAACAACCGGTCGATGGCGGGCGCGAACACCACACCGGCGACCGGGGCGCCGTCCACCACTTCGCCGATATTCACCGTGAACTCGCCGGTGCGTTTGATGAACTCCTTGGTGCCGTCCACCGGGTCCACCAGGAAGAAATGCGCGCCCACCTGCGCGATGCGCCCCGCCGCGGCTTCTTCCTCGGCGATCACGGGAATGTTCGGGAAAGCTGCCGCCAGTTCGGCCAGGATCAGCTTTTCGGCTTCCTCGTCGGCGTCGGTTACCGGCGAGCGGTCGGCCTTCACCCGCGCCTGCGCCCCCGCCTCATAATGGCGCATGACAATCATGCCCGCGGTCTGCGCGATCCGGACAAGTGTTTGAAGTCGGGGGGAGAGCGCTCCACTCATGTTAAGGATTCCTTAAGACGCACCGGCCAATTAACCAATTGGTAACCATTGGGACTTCATTGAGTCTGCCATGACAGATATCGAATTCGCCGCCCTGATGGTCAGTCGCGTCTGCCACGACCTTGTCGGGCCTTTGGGAGCCGTGGTCAACGGCATGGAAGTGCTGGAAGACGAGCGCGATCCCGCCATGCGGGCCGATGCCATCAAGCTTGTCACGATGAGCGCCGACCAGGCGCTGGCCCGCATCCAGTTCATGCGCATCGCCTTTGGCGCCGCCGGTTCGGCCGGCGCGGAGCTCGACCTGGGCGAAATCGGGCGCCTGATCACCGGCCTGCTGGAAGGCGGCAAGGTGCAGCTGGTCTGGAACGTGCCCCGGCTTTACTGGGGCAAGGACTGGGCCAAGCTGGTGATGAACGCCACCCTGCTGGCGGCCGACTGCCTGCCGCGCGGCGGCATTGTCACGGTCGAGGCCGGGTCGGACCCGGCGGCGCCCAGCTTCAAGATTCGTGCGGAAGGGCTGAACGCCCGCGTCACCGACGACGTGGACCGCGCCTTCAGGGGCGAGGCCCTGAATGTGGACGCCCGTCATGTCCAGCCTTTCCTGACGCACAAGCTGTCGCGCACCGTCAATGCCGCCATGACCATCACGCCTTTGGAAGGCGCCGTGGAATTGGCGGCGGGCTGAAACGCCCACCGGTAAGGTGGTGTTTACCCTGCCGGGCGTAGATTCGCGCCAGCGAAACTGCCGCTTTTGGGGTTCGCCCGGAAATATTATGCCGATGAAACATTGTCTGGTCGTGGACGACAGCCGCGTGATCCGCACGGTGGCGCGCCGCATTATGGAAGAGTTGCAGTACACGGTGGACGAAGCCGAAGACGGCATGGCCGCCTTGCGCGCCGTGCGCGAAAAGATGCCCGACCTGATCTTCCTGGACTGGAACCTGCCCACCATGAAAGGCGTCGAGTTCGTCAAGAGCGTGCGCGGCCAGCAGGATGGCGGTCATCCGGTAATCCTGTTCGCGACCACCGAGAACGACGCCACCGAAGTGGCGCATGCCATGGCAGCCGGCGCCAACGAATATGTGATGAAGCCGTTCGACGGCATGACCGTCCGCACCAAGCTTGCCGAGATCGGCGTCACCGCCTGACGCGTCTTTAGACCAGCGCTTTTCCGTAGAGCCGTTCCAGCACCCGGATTGGCGCCTGCGCCGGTTCGCGTATCTGCGCCACGTCCAGGTGGAAGGTCTGTTCCAGCGCGAACTCCCCGCCCAGCGCCGCATGCAGGACCTGATCGGTGAAGACCAGCCAGCAGGAACCCGGCGCGAAGATCACATTTTGATGCGGGCTGTTGCTCTGGA
>JBBSKJ010000170.1:0-5439 GCA_038256475.1 Micropepsales bacterium
GTAATCGCCGGCGTCACCCGCTGCGCCGCCCTGCCTGACGACCGCCAGTGGCTGGATTGCTATTATGGCGCCGCCCAGCCGCTGCGCGCCCAGCTCGGCCTGTCACCGGCGCCCCAGGCCCAGATCAAGCTTCTGGAAAGCCAGCCGCGCGCCGGTGCGACGCTTCCGGGTACGATCACCCGCGCCGCCGTGCGCAGCGGTCCTCCGCCCATGCCCAAACGTTCCGGCATCTTCGCGATCTTCAGCGGCGAAGACCTGGTCAACAACGCACCGCTCCAGTCGTATGACATCAAGGGCGGCGCCTTTACCGTCACCCTGAACGATGGCCAGGTCTGGACCCAGACCGAGGAAGATGCCGCCAAGCGTCCGGTGCACTGGCGCCAGCCGGCCAATTCCATGCGGGTGAGCATCAGCCAGGGCGCGCTGGGCACCTTCAACCTGGTCGTCGGTGACGAGAACCGGTCCTACAAGGTCAGGCGCATCCGCTAGGCGGGCTGCACGGCATCATGCTCGGCGACGAAGTGGCCAGGGGCCACTTCGATCAACTGTGGACGATAGCCGGGCTGATCCAGTTTTGAGGTCAGGAAACTCAGCTGGGCACGCGGGTCCAGCGGCGAGGGCAGATCGCCGGCGAGAAGCTCACGCTTGCGCATGCGCTCGGCGCGGGGATCGGGCGTCAGCACCGCCGACAGCAGGGCCCGCGTGTAGGGATGGCGCGGATCGGCATACAGCGCGTCGCTGGCCGCCATCTCCACCACCCGTCCCAGGTACAGAACCATCACCCGGTGCGACAGGCGGCGCACCACCGACAGATCATGGCTGATGAAGATCAGCGCCAGGCCGGTCTCAGCCTGCAGGTCGCGGATCAGGGCCACGATCTGGGCCTGGATGGAAACGTCCAGCGCACTGACGGCCTCATCGCAGACCAGCATCTGGGGTCCGACGATCATGGCGCGGGCCAGGCCGACGCGCTGGTTCTGGCCCCCCGACAATTCGTGGGGATAGCGGTTGATCCAGGCCGGATCGAGGCCGACCCGCTGCATGATGGCGCGAACCCGCGTCCGCACCGTTTCGCGGGGCAGATGCGGTTCCAGCGCCTTCAAGGGTTCGGCGATGGAAACACCGATCGGCATGCGCGGGTTCAGGCTGGCCAACGGGTCCTGGAACACGATCTGGAAATCCCGGCGCAACTTGCGAATTTCCGACTGGGTCGCGCTATCCAGATCACGGCCCAGCCACACAACCGTTCCGCCCGTCTTGGGCAGAAGCTGCAGCACGGCGCGCGCCAGCGTGGACTTGCCGCAGCCAGACTCTCCCACCACACCCAAGGTTTCGCCTTGATGCAGGGTGAAGCTGATGCCGTCCACGGCGCGCAGGGTGCGGGTCTTGCCGAATAAGCCCCCAAAAGTTTCAGCGTCTTTCACTGGGAAGCTGACCTGAAGATCCTCCACCGTCAGCAGCGGCCCGCCCACCGCCGTAACGGGCGCGGGCGTTTCTCCGGCCTTGGGAAGGGCGTCCAGCAACATGCGGGTATAATCGTGGCGCGGCGCATAGAAGACCTCGTCCACCGCGCCGGTTTCCACAATCTCGCCATAGCGCATCACCTGCACCCGGTCGGCCAGCCCCGCGATCACCCCCATGTCATGACTGACCAGGGCGATGGCGGTCTTGCGGTCATTCTTCAGGCTGCGCAGAATTTCCAGGATCTGCGCCTGCACCGTCACGTCCAGCGCCGTGGTCGGTTCATCGGCGATGATCAGGTCCGGGCCGGTGATGGTGGCCATGGCGATCATCACCCGCTGGCGCATGCCGCCGGACAATTCGTGGGGATATTGCCGCATCCGCCGCGCGCTTTCGGGAATGCGCACATAGTCCAGCATCTCCTGGGCGCGTTTCTGCGCCTCTTCGCGGGTGACCCGCCGGTGCAGCATCAGGCCCTCCATGATCTGCGCGCCCACCGTCATATGGGGTGTCAGCGAGGTTAGCGGGTCCTGGAAGATCATGGTGACGGCGCTACCGCGCAGGGCATTGAGCTGGCCGGCAGGCGCGCCAAGTATTTCGGTGCCGCGATATTTCACACTGCCGCTGGCCCGGCCATTGCCGGCCAAAAGGCCGAAGGCGGCGAGAAAGAGCTGGCTTTTTCCCGAGCCGCTTTCCCCCACAATGCCCAGGCATTCGCTTTCCTGAATAGTCAGGTTGGCATTCTTCACCGCATGCACATCGCCGTCCGGCGTGGCGAAATGCACATTCAGGTCGGTGATCTCCAGCAGCGCGCTCATCGGTCTTTTGGATCCATGGCATCGCGCAGGCCATCGCCGACGAAATTGAAGCAGAACAGCGTCACCGCCATGAACAAGGCCGGGAACAGCAGCATCCAGGGGGCAGTTTCCATCTGGTCGGCGCCGTCCGAGATCAGCACGCCCCAGCTGGTCAGCGGCTCCTGAATGCCCAGCCCCAGGAAGGACAGGAAGCTTTCCATCAGGATCACGGTCGGCACCGTCAGTGTGACATAGACCACCACCGGACCCACCACATTGGGGATGACATGGCGGGTGATGATGCCGAACGGCCCGACGCCGGCGGCGCGGGCCGCCTCGATGAATTCCTTCTGCTTGATGGAGAGAGTCTGGCCGCGCACGATCCGCGCCATGGTCAGCCATTCCACCGCCCCGATGGCGACGAACAGCAGGATGAAATTGCGGTCGAATACCACCATCAGGATGATGACGAAGAAGATGAAGGGAAGGGAATAGAGCACGTCCACCACCCGCATCATCAGGCTGTCGATGCGCCCGCCCAGATAGCCGGCGGTGGCGCCATAGAGAACCCCGATCACCAGCGACACGATAGTCGCCACCAGTCCCACCGCCAGACTGACCCGCGCCCCGTACAGAACCCGCACGAAGATGTCGCGGCCGATGGCGTCGGTGCCAAAGATGTTGCCCGGGGCGGTGCAGGACGCCTCGACCGGCCACCAGCCGGGCGCGCAGCTGATCAGGTCGTAATTGACTGCGTCATAGGCGTGCGGCGACAGCAGCGGCGCGAACACGGCCAGCAGCACGATGACCGCAAGAATGACGATGCCGGCCATGGCGGCGCGGTTGCTGAGCAGCCGCCCGCGCGCATCGACCCACAGGCTGCGGCCCTTCAGTTCGGGGATGGTGGCGGTCTGGCTCATTTCAGCCGCACCCGCGGGTCCAGGATCGCATAGGCGATGTCGGCCAGGAAATTCAGCAGGATGATCAGGCTGGCGTAACAGATCACCACCCCCATCACCAACGTATAGTCGCGGTTCAGCGCGCCCTGGACGAAATAGCGTCCGATGCCCGGCAGGCCGAAAATCTGTTCCACCACCAGCGAGCCGGTCAGCAGCGCGGCCAGTCCCGGTCCCAGATAGCTCACCAGCGGCAGCGCCGCCGCGCGCAGGGCATGCGACAGCACGATGCGGCCCGCCGAAAGTCCCTTGGCGCGCGCCGTGCGGATGTAATTGGCGCGCAGCACTTCTATCATGGCCCCGCGCATCAGCCGCGCGATGATGGCGATCTGGGGCAGGGCGAGCACCGTCACCGGCAGGACCATGTTGCGCCAGGCCCCGCCGTTCCAGCCGCCCACCGGCAGCGTGAATTCGTGTCCCAGCAGTGTGATGCCGTACATGCCCAGCGCCAAGGTCAGAAGCGGCGCGGTGACGAAGGTGGGAATGGTGATGCCCAGCATGGCGACCGTCATCACCGAATAATCCTGCCAGTGATTCTGGCGCAGCGCCGCCCATATCCCAAGGCTGGTGCCGATCAGAAGCGCCAGCCCCATCGCCCACAGTCCCAGCTTTGCGCTGACCGGCAGGCCGTTGCCGATGAGCTCGGCCACGGTGAAATCCTTGTTCTTAAAGGAGGGGCCGAAGTCGCCTTGTACCGCCTTGCCCAGATAGATCGCGTATTGCTGGACCAGCGGCTTGTCGAGGTCGTAGGCGGCTTTGAGGTTTTTTTCGATCTCGGGCGGCAGGACGCGTTCGGAATCAAACGGCCCGCCCGGCGCGGCCCGCATCATGAAGAAGGCGAGCGTGATGATGACGAACATGGTGGGGATGGCGCCCAGCAGGCGCCAGAAGGCATATCCGGTCATCGGCTGACAAACTCCCGCCAGCGCGAGGTGAGCCCCGCTTCATGTTGCCGCCACCAGGCATTGTTCACCGCAAAGGCGTTGCGGAAATTTTCCGGCGCGGTGGGCAGCCAGGGTCGCATCGGAATCTTCAGGTCGGGATTGTCTTTCACCAGCGCCAGCGAGGAGCGCCGCGCGGGCCCGTAGGGCACCCAGCTTGCCACCCCGGCCAGGGGCGCAGTGCCGGTGGCATAGGCGATGAAATCCATGGCGCGGCGTTTGTTGGGATTGCCGAAAGGAATGGCGAAGACCTCGAATTCGTAAAGCTGGTGATCCCAGATGATGCCGGGCGCGAAATCCTTGCGGCTGGACTCGTAAACATCGCCGTTCAGGGCCGTGGCCATCACCGCCTGGCCGTTGGCCAGCCAGCGCAGCGCGCCGATACTGTCATGCGCCCAGATCGGACCCAGCGCGGAAAGTTTGCTGTAGGCCCGGTCCAGCCCCTCGGGCGTCTCCAGGGTGCGATACACTTCTCCCGGCGCGACGCCGTCGGCCAGCAGCGCCATTTCCAGATTGTATTTGGGCGAAGCGCGGCTCATGGCCCGCCGGCCGGGAAATTTCCGGGAATCGAAAAAATCCGCCAGGGTGGCAGGGGTGCGCTTCAGCCGGGGCGAGAAGATCATCACCTGGGAATAGACCACGCTGCCCACCCAGCAGGGGCCGATGGCGCCCGGCACGAAGTCGGCGCTGGCCGGCGTGCCGTCGGCACCCGGCGGCAGCGATCCGGCGTCGATCTTCTCCAGCAGGCCTTTTTCGCAGGCCTCCACCGCGCCGGGCAGTTCGAAATCGATCACATCGCCCTCGAACTTGCGGGTGGAAACGGCTTTTTCTAGTTCCGCGATTTCACCGTCCCACTGGGCCAGGCGCACATCCACCGACTTTTCGGCGCCATAGGGGCGCATCTGGGCGCTGGCCTGGGCGCGGCCATATGGCCCGGCCCAGCTTGTCACGGTCAGAACGGGAAGGGGGCGCGAGAACCAGTATAGCGCGGCGACGGCCGCGATCAGCACACCGGCAATGACGAGAAGCAGGGAACGCCGCATAACTCTCTTTCGCTCAGGCGGCTGCCGCCGCCGGGGCAGACTAGCCTGACAGGCTCAGAGAATTACAGGTCCATTTCGATGCCGAAATCCACCGCCAGCGAATTGATGTCGTTCTTGAGGCAGCTGCTCTGCACCGTGCCGGTGACCGCGCACTTGTGGGCGGCGTCGCGCACCTGCATCCAGCGGTACATGGCGGTGAGGCGCGAGGTCTCGTTGAGCGGCACGGCAATGCCGCCCATGA
>JBBSKJ010000171.1:0-5438 GCA_038256475.1 Micropepsales bacterium
GGAACATCTTCAGCGCCTTGGCGAGGCCGACGGTGGTGTATTGCCCGAACATGGCGATCGCCAGCGCGCCGCCGCCCATAAGGACAAAGGTCGCAACCTCCGTGGATTTGACGGTATCGCCCTGCTCGCGCGCCTGCTCCAACTTCTTCTGTGTTGGTTCTTCGGTCTGCTGTTCCTTGTCCTGGTCTTCCGCCATGGCCTAGAGGAACTGCGCCATCTGGGTGCCGTAATAATTCAGGAACACCGACATCAGCGAGCCCAGCAGCGCCAGCATCAGGAGGAAGCCGCACACAATGTTTATAGGCACCGCGACGAAGAATATCTGCAGCTGCGGCATCAGCCGCGCCAGAACGCCCAGCCCGGCATACATGGCAAAGCCGAACACCAGAAAGGGCGCCGCCAGCTGAAAACCCAGAGCGAAGGAAGAAGACACCATCGTGGTCACCAGCTGCGCCATGTCGGCGGTGGGCAAAGCGCCGCCGGGGGGCAGCAGCTTGTAACTTCCGGCGATGGCGCCAATCGCCAGATGATGCAGGTCGGTGGCGAAGATCAGGACCGTCCCCAGAATGGTCATGAAATTGCCCAGCACCGCGCCTTGGGTGTTCTGGGTGGGGTCCAGCGTCTGAGCATAGGCAAGGCCGGTCTGGGTGGCGATCAGGTAACCGGCCACCTGCAACCCGCTCATGATGATGCGCGCCATGGCGCCGACCAGTATGCCGGCCGTGACTTCCGCCGCGATCAGGATCACCAGCGCCACGGTGGTCTGGGGCGCGACAGCGGGATAGTAGCTCTGAACCTGCGGCGTCAGCGCGAAAGCGATGGCCAGCGCAAGCAGCAAGCGCACGCGGGCGGGCACGCCCATATCGCCGATCGCCGGCAACAGCATCACCATCGCGCCCACCCGGCTGAACACCAGCAGGTAGGTGAGGATGATGCCGGACAGTTCGGGGATATGAATGCTCATGACGGCGTGCCGGCCCTGCTCCGGCAGAAACGGGGCCTTGTGCGAAGGAAAGCCCCGCTTCTCATCAATAGGCCGCGATGCGTCCGGCGATGTCGGTCATCAGCCCGCTCATCGCGGCGCCCGCGAATGGCAGGGTGATCAGCAGCACGATAAAGATCGCGACGATCTTGGGGACAAAAACCAGGGTCTGTTCCTGAATCTGGGTCAGGGCCTGCAGCAGGCCGATGCCAAGGCCCACCACCAGCGCGGTGATCATGGACGGGGCGATGATTTCCAAAAGCACCAGGATGGCGGTGCGGGCGAAGTCGATGCTGCTGGCGGGGTCCATACTCTTCTTCTGCTTTCTTAAATCGGCATGTTCAGGATGGACTGGTAGGCCTGCACGACCTTGTCGCGAACCGCCACCACGGTATCCAAAGTGATTTCGGCGGCGTTCACCGAATTGACCACATCCACCAGATTGGCCTTGCCCTGCACCTGGGCGGTTGCCATCTGTTCGCCCTGGCGGATGGTGTTGATCGAATCCTTGACCGCGTCCGACAGGAAGTCGGAAAAATTTCCACCCGGCACATTGGCGGGCGTGATGCTGGACGCGCCGGCGGCGCTGGCGGTGCCCATCTGGGCAACGGCCTGGTAGGCGGCGGCGGCGACTGCGGGAATGGCCATCGTCTATATCCCTCTAGCGGCGGAGCAGGTCGATGGTCTTGGCCAGCATCTGCTTGGTCGAGTCCATCACGGTGAGATCGGCTTCGTAGGAACGCTGCGCGGAGCGCATGTCCATGATTTCCACCAGGCTGTCGACATTGGGCAGCTTCACATAACCCTGCTGGTCGGCATTGGGATTGCCCGGATCGTACTGGCTGCGGAATTCCTTCTGGTCGGCGACCGGCTTGCCGGCGGAAACCAGGGTGGCGCCCAGTTCACGGTCAAAGGTGGAATTGATGGTGGCGATCTTGCGGCGATAGGGATCGCCATCCTTGTTGGTCGCGGTGGAATTGGCGTTGGCGATATTCTCCGCGATGATTTTCATGCGCTCGGTCTGGGCCCGCATGCCGGAGGCGGCAATCGCCATCGATTTCGAGAAATCCATTCTGACTCTCCTTGCTGGTTACGTGCCGCGGCCGATCGCTGTCTTCATCAGCGACATGGCCTTGGCATAAAGATTGGCGGCGGCCGCGAACTGGGCCTGAGTGTCGGAAACCTTGATCATCTGGGTTTCCAGCGACACGGCATTGCCGTTGGGGCTGGATTCAATGTCGGGGGTTGCATGATCTTCGAACTTGCTGCCGCCCATTCCCCGCGTCAGGCTGATGTGGCGCGCATTGGTGGTCATCATGCTGGAGCCGGTGCCGGCGCCTTTCAGCACTTGTGCGAAGTCCATCGGCTTGAGATCGCGCGCGACATAGCCGGGCGTATCGGCATTGGCGACATTCTGGGACAGAACGTCCTGGCGCTGATGCAGCCATGTCATGCGCTCGCGCAGCATGGATATCAGCGGTGCATCGGGCAGGTTCATCGCAGTAACCTTTTGTTAGCCTTGTTCTCGCGCCCACAGTGGCCCCGTCATGCTTAAGCGCGACTTAACAGCAAGCATTTTTTGCCCGGCAGTTTTTTCCCGCGTTTAACCCGCGATTAAGGTTGACGGGTATTAATCACGCCATGGAATTCATCGATCTCCTTCGCTATTTCGGCGCCCTGCTGCTGGTGCTGGCCATGGTCGGCGGCGCCGGCCTTCTCGCCCGCCGCTTCGGCGTGCCCGGCGTCACCAAGTCGGCAGCCGACAAGCGTCTTGCCATCGTCGAGACATTGATGGTCGGGCCGCGCCAGCGGCTCTTTATCGTGCGCCGCGACAATGTCGAGCACCTGGTCCTGTCCACACCCGATGGTGCCAGCGTGATCGAAAGCGGCATCCCGGCCAAAAAAGAAGAAGTCGTCGCGCCGTGACCTTCATAAAGCGCCTTCTCCCTTTCCTGCTCTTGTTGGTCGTGCTTCTGCCCGGCGCCGCCTTTGCGCAGGCCGCGGGCGCCCCGGCCGCCCCCAATGGCGGCCTGACCATCGATTTGAACGGCAGCGGCATGTTCACCGACCGCATGTTGCAGATGGTGGCGCTGGTAACGGTCCTGTCCATCGCGCCCTCCATTCTCATCATGATGACCAGCTTTGTGCGCATCGTGGTGGTTCTGTCGCTGCTGCGCACCGCGCTGGGCCTGCAGCAGAGCCCGCCCAACAGCGTCATCATCTCGCTGGCCCTGTTCCTGTCGCTGTTCGTGATGACCCCGACCCTGACCGACGCCTACAATCAGGGCATCAAGCCGATGATGGCCAATCAGGTGACCACCGAGCAGGGCTTCACCGCCGCGCTGGTGCCGATGAAGAAATTCATGCTGGCGCATGTGCGCGCCGCCGACCTGAAACTCTTTTCCGACATGGCCAAGGTCCAGCCGACCAACGATCCGGCGCAGGTTGCCGTGACCACCCTGGCGCCCGCCTTCATGCTGAGCGAGCTGAAACGAGCCTTCGAGATCGGCTTTCTGATTTTCGTGCCATTCCTGATCATCGACATGGCGGTGGCCTCGATCCTGATGAGCATGGGCATGATGATGCTGCCACCGGTGATCATTTCCCTGCCCTTCAAGCTGATCTTCTTCGTGCTGGTGGACGGTTGGCGGCTGATTGCCGGCTCGCTGGTGCAGAGTTACATGAACTCGCCGCCACCCACCTGACCGTGCGCCAAGGACATGGCGCGCCTGCGCCATTCGCGCTAAACTGCCACCATGTCCCACGATCACGCCTTGCATGACCATAAACATGGGCACTCCCATGAGCACGGGCATGGGCATGGCGAACCGCCGACCGATCCGCACCTTGACCCACATGGCCACGGCATCTGGACGCGCGATCACATGTTCCTGGGCCAGGGCCACAGCCGCGCCGAAACCCGCGCCCGCCTGGCTGTCATTCTCACCGCCATGTTCATGGTGGTGGAGATCGCCTGCGGGATTGCCTATGGCTCGATGGCGCTGCTGGCGGATGGGGTGCACATGGCGACCCATGTCGGGGCGCTGGGGCTTGCGGCGGGCGCCTATTGGCTGGCGCGCCGCCACGCGGCGAACACCCGTTTTACCTTCGGCTCGGGCAAGTTCGGCGATCTGGCCGCGTTCACCAGCGCCATCATTCTGGGCCTGACCGCGCTGGCGGTGGCGGCCGAGTCCGTCATGCGCCTGATCACGCCGGGCGATGTGCGCTATGGCGATGCGCTGTTGATCGCCATCATCGGCCTGGTGATCAATCTGGTCACCGCCGTCATTCTGAAAGATTCCCACCACGGTCACGATCATGGTGGTGGGCATGGCCACGACAACAATATGCGCGCCGCTTACATGCATGTGCTGGCCGATGCGGTCACCTCGGTGCTGGCCATCGTGGCGCTGGCCGCCGGCTATTACTTTGGCCTCGCCATCCTGGACCCCATCAGCGGGCTGGTGGGCGCGGGGGTGATCGCGGTCTGGTCCTATGGGCTGATCCGCGACAGCGCCATGGTGCTGCTGGATGCCGAATCCGATCCGGAAGAATCGCAGGAGATCCGCAAGACGCTGGAAGGCGAATTGGGCGCGCGGGTCGCGGACCTGCATCTGTGGCGTCTGGGCCCGGGACATCACGGCCTGATCGTTTCGCTGATCTCGCCCGGCGTCACCAATGCGGAAAACATCAAGGCGGTGCTGCGCCGCCGCCATCCCGACCTCTCCCATGTCACGGTCGAAGTGGCGGTCTGCGCGGACTGTACCTAGATGTTTTGGCGCAAGAAAAAGAAGCAGGTGGAACAGGCGGTCGATGAAGTGGCGCTCGCCACCAACGACCTTATGCAAAGGACCATGGTGATCGGGCCGAGCGGTATGCTGCTTCTGCTGAGCGCGGCGGTGGTCGGCGCGGCGGTAACCTATTATGTCGCCAAGACCCGAAAGGGCGCCAAACCCGCCCCCGACGGACAGGCAAGCCAGGCCCTGCCGCCGCCCCACAGCCAGGACAGCAACAAAAAAGCCGCCCCGCTTTAGGGGCGGAGCGGCTTTTTAGAAATCTTGTTCGGCGATTAACGCGGCAACAGGCCTTCGCGCTGCATGCGCTTGCGCTGCAACTTGCGATAGCGGCGCACGGCTTCGGCACGCTCGCGGGCGCGCTTTTCGCTGGGCTTCTCATAGGCGCCGCGCAGCTTCATCTCCCGGAAGATGCCTTCGCGCTGCATCTTCTTCTTCAGCGCCTTGAGCGCCTGGTCGATATTGTTGTCGCGGACGATGATCTGCAAAGTCGGGCTCTCCGGTCGGGAAATTTGAGGCGCGGGTGATACCAGAAGGCATTTTGCCTGTCCACCCGCGGGTTTAACGCATAAAGCCCGAAAACCGCCTTTTCCACCCCTTTCCCGAGGGCCATATTGGACCCATGGCAATCCTGAAAATCGCCCGCATGGGGCACCCCGTCC
>JBBSKJ010000172.1:0-5420 GCA_038256475.1 Micropepsales bacterium
AGCAATCGCGAGAAAAAGAAGCCCAAGCAGGACAAGGCCGCCAAGGCGATGGCGACTCCCACGGCCTATGCCCAATCCAAGATGGCGGCCAAGGGCTTCATGAAATAGGCACCGTGTCCCGCATCCGAAAGAATTTCCATTGATTGAGGACTATCGCCCCGCGCCAGGATTCAGGCGCCGCCGCACCGGCACGGCGAGCCGGGAGGGTGGAGACCCGCGCATACTTGGTGAACTTGTCGCCGTATTGAAGCCGCACAGCCGTGGCCTGCGCCGCTGGTCCGTGATGCGGGCGATGCGGGACAACCGCATGCGCCAGTCGCGCGACATTCCCCAGAAATTCGAGGACGATATCGAGCGCGTTTTCCGGCGGTTCTGCGCCGATAGTCCCGACCCCTCCGGCATGGGTTGCGCGGTCGACAAGGCGCCCTTTTACCGGCCCCGCGAAACCGCCGGTGAAGTCTGGGCCTTGCATCTCGAGCGCGCCGAAGCCTTGCTGGCCGGCGAACCCGCTGACCTCATCTGAGGCTCAGGCGAGACGCGTCGTGATCGCCTTGGTCTCCAGATAGTTCGACAGCACCGCCTGGCCCATCTCCCGGCCCCAACCCGACTGCTTGTAGCCACCAAACGGCAGCGCGGAATCGAAGACATGGAAACAGTTGATCCATACCGTGCCGGCCTTGATCTGGTTGGCGATGCGGTGCGCCTGGGCCACGTCGCGTGACCATACGCCCGCCGCCAGGCCATAGACCGTGTCGTTGGCCGCAGCGATCAGCTTGTCGTCGGCTTCCTTGAAGGGTGTCGCCACCAGCACCGGTCCGAAGATTTCTTCCCGCACCACTTTCATGTCGGGACGGGTGTCCACCAACACGGTCGGCTTGACGAAATAGCCCGGTGTGTTGAGCGGTGCCCCGCCGGTCAGGGCGCGGGCGCCTTCCTCCAGGCCTGATTTCAGATAACCGCTGACGCGGCCATGCTGGACTTGCGACACCAGAGGGCCCATCTGGGTTTCCGGGTCCATGCCGACGCCCAGCCGGATCTTTTCCGCGTTCGCCGCGATACCGGCAGCGACCTTGTCGAAAATCTTCTCCTGCACGAACAGGCGCGAGCCGGCATTGCAGCACTGGCCATGGTTGAAGAAGATTCCTGCGGTGGCGCCGGCGATGGCCTCGTCGATATCGGCGTCACCCAGAATGATATTGGGCGATTTGCCGCCCAGCTCCAGACTGACTTTGCGAAGATCGCGCGAGGCTGCCTGCACGATCAGCTTGCCGACTTCGGTGGAGCCGGTGAAGGCGATCTTGTCCACATCGGGATGCGATGCCAGCGCGGCGCCGGCGGTTTCGCCGAAACCCGGAACAATGTTGACCACGCCGTCGGGCAGCCCGGCCTCCAGCAGCAGCTCGCCCAGCCTCAGCGCCGACAGCGGCGTCTCCTCGGCCACTTTCAGGACCACGGTGCAGCCCGTTGCCAGCGCCGGCGCCAGCTTCCAGGCCGCCATCAGAAGCGGGAAATTCCACGGAATGATCTGGCCCACCACGCCGACGGGTTCGGGGCGGGTGTAGGACATAAATTGTCCTGATGCGGCAAGGGCCGAGAGCGGAATGTATTTGCCCTCGATCTTGGTGGCCCAGCCGGACATGTAGTGGAACATGTCGGCGGACAGCGGGACATCGGCAACGCGCGCCACGCCAAAGGGCTTACCATTGTCCAAGCTCTCCAGCTGCGCCAGCTCGTCGAGATTCTCCAGGATCAGGTCGCCAATCTTGTGAATGATGCGGCCGCGCGCCGAAGGCGACATGCGGCCCCAAGGCCCCTCCAGCGCCCGGCGCGCTGCCTTGACCGCGGCATCGATGTCGGCGGCATCGCCCTCGGCCACTTTCGCCAGCAACATCTCGGTGGCAGGGTCCTGTACATCAAACATTTTGCCCGACTTGGCCTGAACCCATTTGCCGTCGATCAACATGGGGCGCGGCTTGGACAGCCATGCGCGCAAGGCGGCCGGTACGCGATCAACCGTGGTGCTGATGGTCATGGTATTCTCCCCGTTTGTCTGGCCGTCATTCAAGGCGCGGCAGAGGCAAGCCTAGCAGCAGGCTTGCCGGGGGGTGGAGTCGTCTCGCACAATATTTGTGCTGTGCAGGTGCGAAGCGAGTAATTGTCAGCGGGCCGCTTTGCGCGGCGGCCCGCTGTTCTTAGGGTTCGGCCGACGCAAGTGCAGCATCTTGCTGGGGCCGGCGGGCCGCCCGCCGGGTCCGCCAGTCGCCCAGGAACAGCAGGATGGGCGCGGCGATGAAGACCGAGGAACTGGCCGCGATGAAGATGCCGAACACCATGGGGATGGCGAAGCTTTCCACCGCGCTGCCGCCCCAGATCGCCATGGGAACCATGGCGAGGAAGGCGGTGATGGAGGTGTACAGGCTTCGTGCCAGCGTCTCGTTGATGCTTTTGTCGATCATCTCCCGCAGGGGCATTTTCTTGTACAGGCGCATATTCTCACGCATTCGGTCATAGACCACGACCTTGTCGTTGACCGAATAGCCGATCAGCGTCAGCAGGGCCGCGATGGCGGTCAGGTTGAACTCCAGGCCGGTGATGGCGAAGAAGCCGACGGCTTTGGTCACGTCGAGGATCAATGTCGCGATCGCGCCCACCGCAAAGGGCCATTCGAACCGCACCCAGATATAGATAAGCATCGCGATGCTGGCCAGGACCACCGACAGGATGCCGGCATAGGCCAGTTCGCCGCTGACCTTGGGGCCGACCACTTCGGTGCGCTCGATCGTGGCGCCCTTGTCAAGGACCGCCACTTCGGCGCGGATTTTTTGCAGCGCCGCGGTCTGTGCTGTCTCGCCCCCGGGCTGGCGTTCGGCGCGGATCAATACGTGCGAGCCGCCATCGGCCTCCTGCAGGGTGACCTCACCCAGATTGAGCGACTCGAAATTCTGCCGCCACGCGCCCAGATCGGCCTTTTTCGAGGTGGAGACTTCCATCTGCAGGCCGCCCAGGAAGTCCACGCCGTAATTGAGGCCGGGATTGAAGAACAGGAACACCGAGGAAATCGACAGGAAGGCCGAAAAGCCGATGCCGAAAAAACGCCCGCGCATAAAGGGAATACTGGTGCCGTCCGGGATGAACTTGAATCCGAACAAGGGCTCGATGCGGAAGACCTGCATCCGTGAGTATTTGATGATGAAGACCATCACCGCGCGCACCACCGACACCGCCGTGAACATGGAGATGACGATGCCGACCGCCATGGTGACGGCGAAACCGCGCACCGGGCCGCTGCCGACATAAAAGAGCAGGGCGGTGGCGATCAGAGCCGTCAGGTTGGAGTCCACAACGGTCGAATAAGCGCGCTTGAAACCCAGATCCAGCGCCACGACCGCGCGCGCGCCCTTGCGGGTTTCCTCGCGGATACGTTCGTTGATCAGCACGTTGGCGTCCACCGCCAGGCCGATGCCCAGCACGATACCCGCGATGCCGGGCAGGGTGAGGGTCGCCCCCATCAGGCTCAGGGCGCCAAAGGTCAGAATGACGTTCAGGGCCAGTGCCAGATTGGCGAGCAGTCCCCAGACGCCGTACAGCACGATCATGAAAAGGACGACCAGCGCGAAGCCGATCAGCCCGGTATTCAGCCCGCTTTCGATGGCGTCGCTGCCCAGGTCCGCGCCGACGGTGCGTTCCTCGATCACGGTCAGGGGGGCCGGCAGCGCGCCGGCCCGCAGCAGGGCGGAAAGGTCGTTGGCCTGTTCGGTGGTGAAGTTGCCGCTGATCTGGCCTGAGCCGCCGGGAATCGGTTCGTTGATGGTTGGCGCGCTCAGCACTTTTCCATCCAGCACGATGGCGAAGGGACGTCCGACATTGTTGCGGGTGATATCGCCGAACTGGCGTGCGCCCACCGTATCGAGCCGGAAGTTGATCACGGGCCGTCCGGTCTGCGGGTCAAAGCCGGCGCGCGCATCGCTGAGCCGGTCGCCCGCCATCGCGATGATATCCTGAATGGTATAGGTCTGATTGTCATCGGCGCCCGGAAGTGAGCGGGTGCCGATGCCGCCTTCGCCCATCAGGTGGAAGCTCAGCTTGGCGGTGCTGCCCAGGAGTTCGCGTATGCGCGTGGGGTCCTGCACACCGGGCAGCTGCACCACGATGCGGTCGGCACCGACCCGCTGGATGGTCGGCTCTGCCACGCCGATCTGGTCGATGCGGCGGCGGATGATTTCCAGACTCTGTTCCGTTGCGGCATTGACCCGGTCGCGGATGCCCTCGCGATTGAGGGTCATGACGATCTGGGAAGATGTCGGCCGGGTGAATTCGATGTCCGTCCCGCCCATGGTTCCGGTCGGGTTGGCGAGCTGGCGCAGCAGGGGCATGGCCCGGGCTGCATCGGCTTCATTCTGCAGGGTCACGAAGACGGCGGTGTCGGTGCGCCGCAGGGTCATGGGAATCTTCTGGCTGCGCAGCTGCTGGCGCGCCTGCCCCAGAAGCCCCTGGATATGCTCGCGCACCAACCCGCTGGAATCGACTTCCAGCACCAGATGCGAGCCGCCCCGCAGGTCCAGGCCCAGCGTGACCTTGTCCTTGGGCAGGAAATTGGGAATCTTCGCCAGCACTTGCGGTGGCACGACGTTGGGCAGGGCCGTCAGAATGCCGAACAGGATGGCAACCGCGTAAATGGCCAGTCTCAAACGCGAAATATGCATTCTGCTCTCCCCGCCTGCGCCTTCGTCCGGTCAGGCCTTCTTACTTCTATAGCGTGCCGGGCCTATGCGGTGACAAAGAGGCAGCCACCCCATGTCCGATGTTGGGAGAAGCCCGGACCATTTCAAGACTGGCGCACGGCACTGCGCGGATGCTGGCCGTGTCCACAGGCGTTGAATGGTGCCGTAGGTGAGAATCGAACTCACGACCTATCCCTTACCAAGGGATTGCGCTACCACTACGCTACTACGGCAACCGTGGTATTTCGGCACCGTAGCGCCGAACCCTTACCCAAAATTGCGCTGCAAAAGGGGGCAAGGGTGCGCTGCTATAACGTAAGGATTCTCCAAAGGAAAGCCGTTTAGGGATGGCCAAATCCTCGCCCGAAAAGCTGGCCGCGGCGCTGCGCGCCAACCTTCTGCGCCGTAAAAAAGGCGCCCCGACCAAGGCCACCAGCTCCCTTTCCGAGGTCACCGCCCCGCGCCCGGACAAGCCCCCGAAAAAGTCAGCCTAGACCTGCCTTTTGCCCGGCTTTCCCTCTCCCGCCGGGGCGGGCTACAAGGGCCCTCGGCCCACAGGGCCGACATAGAGAGAGTCATGGACAGAATTCGTATCCGGGGGGGCAATCCCCTGTCGGGGGAAATCCCCATCAGCGGCGCCAAGAATGCGGCCCTGAAACTGATGGCTGCATCGCTGCTGACCGCCGAACCCCTGACCCT
>JBBSKJ010000173.1:0-5378 GCA_038256475.1 Micropepsales bacterium
ATCGCGTCCGCCGGCCTGGGCTATACGCTTATCAAGGCGCCCAGCATGTCCTTGTCGATGGAGGCATCGCCCGCCATGCGCAGGACCGATTATGGTGGCGCGGCCCGGGGCAGCCATTTCGCCATGCGTGTGGCCAGCAACTATCATTGGGCCCTGACGCCCAAGATAACCTTGACCGAGGACCAGGCTTTCTTCCGGGAGGGGCGGGACCAGACGCTGACGTCCGAGTCTGCGCTTACCGTGAAACTGATCGATGCCCTGTCGGCGCGCGTTTCCTATCGGCTGCAGCGCGAATCCAAGTCGCGGCCCCTCACCAAGAACAACGACAGCACAAGCCGCATCTCGCTTGTCTATGCGTTCTGAATGGGCCGATGACGGCAGCGCAGAAGTGGTTTTAGGGAATTAGTGCTTTGTCTGCGTCATCTTGTCGACCCAGGCGATGCCAATCGCCGACACAATGAAGGACATGTGAATAACCGTTTGCCAGAGGATCGCGGCCTCGGTGATGCGTCCGTTGGGCTGTCCCAGAGCGCCCGCTTCGATGAAGGTGCGCAGGAGATGGATCGAGGATATGCCGATGATGGCCATCGCCAGCTTCACCTTGAGCACGCCCGCATTGACGTGACTGAGCCATTCCGGCTGGTCCGGATGCCCCTTCAACCCCAGGCGCGACACAAAAGTTTCATATCCGCCGACAATGACCATCACGAGCAGGTTTGAGATCATCACCACATCGATCAGGCCAAGCACCACCAGCATGATCTGCTGCTCGGAAAACTCCCAGGCATTCATAACAAGGTGCAAAAGTTCCTTGAGAAACAGGAACACGTACACGCATTGCGCAACGATGAGGCCGACATAGAGCGGCAATTGCAGCCAGCGTGAGCTGAAGATCAGCAGCGGAAGCGGCTTGAGCTTGACGGGAACGGCGTTTAACGGATCTGGGGTGGTCATGGCGGCTTCCATACCGGTCGGCCGCATGGCGAGCAAGCCTTCAGTCCGTGTCCGAAGTGCTGGACCGAACCGCCGCGCGCTTCTCCATGCCCGCCCGGATACCGCCTCAAGCAATCTGCCGGCCGACGCCGTGTGCTCGCCAGGGCGGAGCAAACCTGGCCTGCTTTCGCACCGCCATACTGGCCTGGAATTGAGCGGCCGTTGACAGGCCTGCTTTGTCACCGCCTGCGCATGGCGAAATCATCTTGTCTCGGGGGGGTGCTTCTGTTACGAAAATCCGAGATGGATTTGATGTCCCCTTCTTGGCAGTTTCCCGCGACGGTCATGACGCCGCCACGATTCCGGCATCTGCACCGCAGCGGGCCCTCGCTCGTTTTCCGGTTGCAAGCCCAGGCTGAGTAGCCGCCTTTGGCGGCCCCTTTTTTTGAGATCATTCCGTGAAGCCAGACTCGCTGGGCGGTGTTGGCGTTTCGGTCCCGGCTACCCGTTGGTGGCGCGCCGGAATGCGAAACGCTTCACTGCTTCTTGCCCTGCTTGTCGCAGCCATTCTGCTTCTCCACGGGGCGGAACTGAGCGCGATGCCGGCCTTGCTGGCGGCGTTTCCCCTCGCCCTCTGCGTATCGCTGGCGGCGCATCTCCCGCAGATCGCGTTCACCGCTCTCGCATGGCAGATCCTCGTTCCGCTTCAACAACGCTTGCCGCTGGGCGTCATGCTGGCGTTGCGCTGGTACCGCGAAGCCGCTGATGCATTGCTCCCGGCAGGCGGGCTCATCGGCCAGGCGGCGGTAACGCGCCTGATGGTGCGCCGCGGCGTCACCTCGGATGTCGCGACCGCGACTGCCGGCATCGGATTGTTGCTGGAGGCGCTGTCGCAGCTGCTTTTCACGCTGACGGGCCTGGCCCTGTTGCTGATCCTTCAACCGGCAGGAAGCCATGTGGAATTCCTGCTGGGACTGGGGCTGGCCGCACTCAGTTTCGCTTCCCTTCTTGCCCTGCTGCACCCGCGGTCTCTTGCCACGCTTCGCGCCGCTTTGATGCGCCTCCAGCGCCGCTGGCCGCGCATTTCCATAGACTGGCTGGACAAGACGCAGCTGGCCGTGCAGCGGATTCGCGCCGAGCAGAAGTCGCTTTTCCTGGCAACGTTGCTTCATGTCGGCGCCTGGCTGATGGGCGCGCTTGAGATCATGGCGCTGTTCCACTTGTTGGGGCATCCGATTGGCCTTGCGGAAGCCATTGTCATCGAAAGTCTGGCGCAAATTCTCCGCAATGCCGGCTTCCTGCTGCCGGGGGCGGTCGGTGTGCAGGAGGGGGCGCTGGTTGCGGCCGCTGCCTTGTTCGGGGTGCCGCCGGCCATCGCCCTCAGCGTCGCGCTGGTGCGCCGCACGCGGGAGGTGGCGCTGGTGGGTCTGCCCGGCCTGCTGGCCTGGCGCCGCGCCGAGGCTGTACTCTCTTCATCCTTAACCTCCGCGAGAACTTCCGCATGACCCAGCCCTCGTCGCGACTGAGAGACTATCTGGGGCTGGTGCCGCGTGGCGGGCCCGCCCTCGCCAATGTGTTCGTCACCAATGTCTGCAATGCCACCTGCGGCTTCTGCAATTTCGCCCATGACAAGGGCTTCGTCGTGGATCGCGGCTGGATCGACGCGGAACGTTTCGGTGACGCCATGCGCCTGATGCATGAGCGCGCCGATCTGCGCTTCATCGTCCTCACGGGCGGGGAGCCATTGTTGCATCCCCGCCTTGCCGAGATGGCGGCAGCCGCCACGTCCGTCGGCATCCAGCCGAGTCTGGTCACCAATGGATGGCTGCTTCCGGCCAAACTGGACGCGCTCCACAAGGCTGGCGTCCGCAGCGTGATTATTTCGATCGATTCGCCGGATGCCCAGGTGCATGAGAAAAACCGCGGCTTGAAAGGTGTTTTCGAGCGCATCCGCGCAGCCAATGCCGACATGGCCAAACGCGGGATGATGGCAATCGCTTCCGTCGCCATCACGCGCCTGGTTCAGGATTGGCCACGTCTCGGCGAGACCCTGCGAGACCTCGGCTTCGGCGCGGCCACATTCTCCTATCCACGCAAGGAGGCTTTCGCCTCCTCCTCCCTCGTCTGGTCGGACAGTGAGTTGGTGGACCTTTCGCCGCAGGAACTGCTCGCTGCCCTGGACGGCATTGATGCGCTGCGCGGCACCATTCTGGTCCAGAATCCGCGCGCCTCCATGGACGATCTGCGCCGGCGCCTGCGCGGCGAAGCGGAGCGATTTTCCTGCCTGGCGGGATACAAGTATTTCTATCTCGACTGGACCTACATGCTGTGGCGCTGCGAGGACTGGCGCGAAGCCATCGGCCCGGTCTGGGAATTCGACCGCACGCGTGTCATTCGGGATGGATGCCAGGCCTGCACCACCGATTGCTACCGCGATGCCAGCGTGATGCTCCACGCCTCCGTGGCGCTCGGTGACGCGATCACCGGAATGGGTGACGGGAGGTGGCGAGACAGCGCGGCGTCCATTATGGATCGGCGAAATCTGACGTCGATCGGGTCGGTCGCGAACCTCGGTCTGCACCTGCGTCACATGGCCGGGCTATCCGCGGTCGGGCCGGTGCCGGATGGAGCCTCGAAATTCCGCGGTCGTGATGGCGAGGAGCGCGGCTGATATGGCGCTGCGCCAAGTTTTAGACTGGCTGTGCAGGCAGTCCGCACAGAACCCGTCTCCCCCTGTTTTCCCTGATAATTTCGGAAATTATAGGGATTTATTGGGAAATCTACCGAAATTGCGCCAGCTAATGAGACGTGCCATTTTAGGTTTGGCGCGTTGCTTCGCGACCTAGGGAAACTGAGCAAAAAATTTCCTCTTCGTGGAAATGTCCCGGAGAAATTCTTGAGAGGAATTTTCTCATGGCAGCTGTCGAGTGCCGCACGATGCTTTGGCTTTACGAATCCTGTCCTTGTCGACGACAAGAACCAGATCGTTGCTGGGCACGGCCGTGTTGCAGCTGCCCAGTCGTTGGGAATTCCGGAGATACCTTGTCTGCGCTTGGGTAAAATGACGGAACCGGATAAGCGCGCATATGTCATCGCCGATAACAAACTGGCGCTGAATGCAGGCTGGGATATGGAAATTCTGGCAGGAGAACTGAAAGGGCTGACAGATCTCGGCTTTGATGTCGCGCTGACCGGTTTCGAACTGCCTGAGATATTCACTGGCCTGTTGGTTCGCCAGACATACTGGGTATAGAACCCTTTCAGGCAGCCTTTGTCGCGAGTCGAGAAAGCGGCTGCCACATTGGAACGGGTCCTGACATGGCTATCCCCCGATACCGTTCGGCTGACGCATGGCCGCTTCTTTCCGCAGGCTTCCGCCCCTTCTTTCTTGCGGCCGGCCTCTGGGCCTGTTCCTCGATGGCGATCTGGATTTTGATGCTGAGCGGCGCTGTCGCGCTTCCGACAGCGTTTGATCCGATCGCCTGGCATTTCCACGAACTTCTTTTCGGATTCGTCGTCGCCGCTATCGCCGGGTTTCTCCTCACCGCCATCCCCAACTGGACGGGGCGGCTCCCGCTTCAGGGCTGGCCGCTCGGCACCCTCGTCCTTCTCTGGCTTGTCGGGCGTGTCGCGGTCGCTTTTTCCGCCTGGACGGGCCCTGCCGCAGCCATGGCGGCAGATCTTTCCTTCCTGATTGTCTTCGGCGCGGTCATTGCGCGTGAGATCGTCGCCGGGAGCAACTGGCGCAACCTGCCTGTTCTGGCGGCGGTGGCGATACTGTGCGCAGCGAACGCCATGATCCACGCCGGTCTTTTCGGCCGCCTGGAATGGGAACAAGCCGGAAAGCGCCTGGCGATTTCCGTCGTCGTTCTGCTGATTTCGTTGATTGGCGGTCGCATCATCCCGAGCTTCACCACCAACTGGCTGCGACGCCAGGGCGCGGACGATTTTCCGATGCCGTTCGACCGCTTCGACCAGGGGGTGCTGGTTATCAGCATTCTTGTCCTGGCGGTCTGGGTAATCCTCGGGCTGAACACATTGTCAGGAACCGCGCTCATCATCGCGGCCTTCATTCATGCCCTGCGCCTCGCCCGCTGGCGAGGCCAGGCGACCTTGCGTGAACCGCTTCTGTGGATTCTCCACATCGGTTACGCATGGCTTCCGCTGGGCCTTGCGCTTCTGGGAGCTGCGGCCTGGAAACCGGAACTGGCCACCACCGCGCTTCACGCGCTCACCGTTGGTGCCATGGGAACGATGATTCTCGCTGTCATGACGCGTGCCAGTCTGGGCCACAGCAAACGGGAACTGACTGCCGGGCGCGGCACAGTGATCGTCTATCTGCTGGTCCTGACTGCCGCGCTGGCGCGTCTCGCTGCCCCCTTTGTCGGGGCCGACTATGTCGCCGCGATCGACATTGCGGGCGGAGCCTGGATCGCCGCCTTCGC
>JBBSKJ010000174.1:0-5374 GCA_038256475.1 Micropepsales bacterium
ATGCACCATACTGACGAGCTTTACACCCGCCTGCGGGGTCCGGGAAAAAACATGACGGTGCTGGCCACGGCCTATGCCGATCCGGCCAATCGCGGCACCGGCTTCGACGAACCCATGCTGATGGCGCTGAATTTCGGCAAGGGGCGCATCTTTCACACCACCTTGGGGCATGACGCCACCGCTCTGTCCTGCGTCGGCTTCATCACCACCTTCCAGCGCGGCGCTGAATGGGCGGCAACCGGGCGCGTCACCCAGAAAGTCCCCAAGAACTTCCCCACCGCCGATAGCGTCAGCTATCGCGCCGATCTTGCAGCGATGGACCCAGCCGGGGCGAGTGGGGCGCAGAACACGTCGCGGCCCGCCCCCAAGTAGGTTGGCATCCCTGCAACGGGGAAGCGTATGAGGGGGTCAACCAAGCCGCGCGGCGCCCATCCTGGCCGCCAGCAGATAGGCCTGGGTCATGGCTTCGGCATTGGCCTTGCCCTGGCCCACAATATCGAACGCCGTGCCGTGTGCCGGGGTGGTGATGGGCGCGGGCAGTCCGCCCTGTACCGTGACGCCGCGCTCAAACCCCATCAGCTTGACCGCGACCTGGCCCTGATCGTGATACATGGTGACGATGGAATCCAGTACCCCGTCGCGCGCCTTCAGGAAAATGGTGTCGGCGGGATAGGGCCCCTGGATCGGCAAGCCTTCCGCGTTCAATTCCCGCGCCGCTGGCTCGATGATGTCGATTTCTTCCCGGCCGCAGGTGCCGCCATCGCCGCCATGCGGATTGAGTGCCGCCACCGCCACGCGGGGCTCGGCAAAGCCCGCGGCCTTCAGCGTTTTATAGGTCAGCCGCGCTGCCGCCTTGATGCGGTCCTTGGTGACATATTTGGGAATGTCGGCCAGCGGGATATGGCTGGAAATGCGCGAGGTCCACAGCGTGCCCAATGTGTTGAACTCGCAAAAATAATCCTTCACGCCGAAATAATCGGCGAAGAAGTGCAGCTCGTCCTCGAACTCCATGCCGCCTTTCTTCATCGCCTGTTTGTTGAGCGGCGCGAAGCAGATGGCGTCGGCGTCGCCGCGCCGCACCGCATCCAGACAGGCGGTCAGCGCCAGGCGTGCGCCGCGTCCCGCGGCAGGCGTCATCTGGCCGGGAACCACATCGGCCTGCGACACGGTTTCGGTCTGGAGAAACAGCGGGACGCCGTCACCGCCCCGGGCATCCTTCCAGTCGTGAATCACCTTGACCGGCGATGTTATGCCCGCGGTGCGCTGGCCGTCGGCCCAGACCCAGGCATCACCCACCAGCACGATCTGCGCGACATCTTTTATCTCTGGCCGGGCCAGCAGCTTGGCCACCAGCTCCGGCCCGATGCCGCAGGCATCGCCAAAGGTCACCGTGACAACAGGTTTTTTCATGGTTTCACCGGAAGGGACGCCAGATAGGCGGTTATGTTGACGATATCGGCGGCGGTCATCTTCGCCACCGCCGGCTTCATCATCGCCGCCATCGGTCCGCGCCGTGCCCCGGTCTGAAAATCATGCAGCTGGCGCGCCAGATAGCTGGGCGAACGTCCGGCAATGCCGGGAACGGCATCGCGTCCCTCCAGCCTGGCGCCATGACACATGGCGCAAGACCTCGACAGCGCCGCGCCCCTGGCCACCGCGCCCAGCGGGACATAGGCGATGAAATTGGCGCGCGGGTCGCGCAGCTGTTCGCGGCGCACATGCTCCGGCATCTCAATGACGCGGGTGCCGATGGGCTCGCGCGCGGTGCCTCCCTCCGGCAGCCACATGCCGTCCTGATTTTTCAGCTTGGGCACGGTATCGGTCTCCACCAGCTTGATCGGCACGGTGGGCGGCAGCGCCGCATAATAAGCGGCGGTTTGCGCGATTTCGGCATCCGTCATCGCCTTGGCGAAGTCCACCATCTGCTGCGCATTCTTCTTGCGCGGCTCGGAACTGACGCGCAGGCCGGCTTTCATCTCCTGCATGGTGCGGGCGAGATAAGCGGCGTTCAGTCCCGCCAAACCGGCATTCTGCGGCCGGCCCTTGCCGTTGGGATAATGACAGGCGGCGCAGGCGGTGATCAGACGCGCCGGATCGCCCGCCGCAACCAGCACCGGCATGGCGGGGTGATCGCCCGGATACCAGTCGGCCGGGGCCTTGCGCCCCGCGCCGCTGATCTGGCTGCGGGTGAATTTTCCGGATGAGCCGGGCAGGGTGAAGACGGTGCCGTCATCCTTGGGCGCGGTGGCTTCGTTCTGGGGCGTCGGCACGGCATACGCCCAGTCCGGATAGCTGGGAGCCTGCGCCCAGGCGGCGGCGCTTCCAAGCAGAGCCATTGCAAAGACCAGGTGCTTTTTCATGCCGGAACACTGACCCAGGCGCGGCTTTTGTGACTGGCCAGCTCGGCGTCGAGGATTTTCATCTGCCTGAGGCCGTCGGCCAGCACCGGATAGTCCGGGGTCAGGGACGCATCAGCGATGGAGGCATAGAAGCGCCGGAACAGTTGCTTGAAGGTATCGGGATAGCCTTCGGCATGGCCGCCGGGATAATCGGCAAAGCCGCGCGCCTTCTCATCCAGCAGCGACGGGTCTTTGAGCAAAATCTGGTTGGGGGCATCGCGGTGCCCCAGCCACAGTTCCTCCGGACGTTCCTGGCTCCAGGAGGCGCCGCCCTTGGTGCCGTAAATCTCCATCACCAGCCCGTTCTTGCGCCCCGCCGAAACCTGGCTGGCGGTCATGGTGCCGCGCGCGCGGTCTTTTCCATTTTGGCCCATGCGGAACAGGGTGGCTCCGAAATCCTCGGTCACCACCTTGGTGTCCACCGTTTCGCCGGCGCTGCCCAGCTTGCCGGAAAAGCTTTCGCCGCCACCCTTCGGCTGCTTGCGCGTGGGATGGAAAATCTGCAGGTCGCTGCATACTTCGGTGACCTTCAGCCCGCTGACATGCTCGGCCATGTCGAAGAAATGCGAACCGATATCCGCCATCACGCGGGAAGGTCCGCTGACCTTGGGGTCCACCCGCCAGTTCCAGTCGCTTTCATACAGCATCCAATCCTGGGAATAGGTGCCTTGCACCACCAGGATTTCGCCGAAGTCGCCGGCTTCGCGCATGCTGCGCATCTGCTGCACCATCGGATAATAGCGCAGATTGTGGCACAGCCCGCCGCGCAGCTTTTTGGCTGCCACCAGGTCAGTCAGCTCCTGCGCCTCGGCCACGTTCATTGCCAGCGGCTTTTCGCACAACACATGCTTGCCGGCGGTCAGCGCCGCCTTGGTGATTTCGTAATGCGAGACATTGGGCGTGGCGACATGCACCGCGTCAATGGAGGGATCAGCCATCACATCGCGCCAGTCCCCGGTGGCGTTCAGCACATTGAATCCGGCGGCGGCCGCCCTGCCCTTGTCCTGCGAGGTGGCGGCGATCTCCACTACATCGACGTTTTCAACGCGGCGCAGCGCTTCCAGATGCACCCGGCCCATGAAGCCGGTGCCGATCACGGCGGTTCTGATGCGGTTCACGCTACACCCACCAGGCCGCGGCGGGCTTTTCCTTGATGATCAGCTGATTGAGCAGCGCCGCCGCCTTGGTCAGGCCCTCATCCGGCGACATCAGACTGTCCTCATGCTCGATGGACATGACATTGTCATAGCCATACATGCGCAGGGTCGAGATGAACTCGCCCCACCATTCGGCGCTGTGACCATAGCCCACGGTGCGGAACATCCAGGAGCGCTCGCGCTCTTTGGTATAGGATTTGGTATCCAGCACGCCGGTCATCGCCATGTTGGCGCTATACATCTGCGTGTCCTTGGCATGCACATAATGGATGGCGTCGCCCAGGATGCGAACCGCATCGATCGGCTCGATGCCCTGCCAGAACAAATGGCTGGGATCGAGGTTGGCGCCCACCGATTTGCCCGCGATGTCGCGCAGGCGCAGCATGGTTTCGGGATTATAGACCACAAAGCCCGGATGCATCTCGATGGCGATCTTCACGCCATGGTCGGCGGCGAATTTGCCATGCGCCTTCCAGTAGGGCGTCACCACCTCGTTCCATTGCCATTCCAGGATCTCCAGGAAGTCCGGCGGCCAGGGACAAGTCACCCAGTTGGGAAATTTTGAATTCGGGGAATCGCCGGGACAGCCGGAGAAATCCACCACCGTGTCCACGCCAAGTTTCTCGGCCAGCAGGATGGTTTTGCGGCTGACCTCGGCATGCTTGCTGGAGATCGCCTGGTCGGGATGCAGCGGATTGCCGTGCGATGACAGCGCCGAAATGGTCATGCCGGCATCGGCGATCTTGCTCTTGAAGGTCGCAAGCTCGGCCGGATTGTCCAGCATGGACAGCTTGGCATGGGCGTCGCCGGGATAGTTGCCGGTGCCGAATTCCACCATGTCGATGTTCAGCGACTTCAGCTTCTTCAGCACGGCGTCGAGCGGTAGCCCCGACAGCAACGGCGTGAACACACCAACTTTCATGGCTTGGCCTTCATAATATCCTCCAGCCGCCCCGGTTTCGGAGCTTTATGGCGGGATTTCAGACTATCGGGGCAGGCTGTGCAACCGGCTTATTGGGAGACCCGCCAGATGGCGTTTCCGACATCGTCGGCGACCAGCAGGCCGCCGCGCTGGTCGATGGCGACGCCGACCGGGCGGCCATGCGCCTTGCCGTCCTCGGTGAGGAATCCGGTCAGCAATTCGCGGGGCGAGCCTGACGGCTTGTCATCCTTGAAGGGAATGAAAATCACCCGATAGCCGGCGAACGGCTTTCTGTTCCAGGAGCCATGCTGACCGACAAAGGCGCCGTGAGCGAGGGCCGGGCCCAGATCGGCGCCGGTGGAAAAGGTGAGGCCCAGCGAAGCGGTGTGCGCGCCCAGGGCATAATCCGGCGAAATTGCCTTGGCGACCAGATCGGGGCGCTGCGGCGTTACCCGCGCGTCCACATGCTGTCCGAAATAGGAATAGGGCCAGCCGTAAAAGCCGCCATCGCGCACTGAGGTCATATAGTCGGGCACCAGGTCGCCGCCGATCTCGTCGCGCTCATTCACCGCCGTCCATAACGTGCCGTTTTCGGTAAAGAACATGCCGTTGGGATTGCGCAGGCCGGAGGCATAGATGCGATGGGTCCTGGCAGCCGGATCGATTTCCCAGATCGCGGCGCGGCCTTCTTCCTCGGCCATGCCATTCTCGCCGATATTGGAATTGGAGCCCACCGTGACATAGAGCTTGCTGCCATCGGGGCTGGCGATGATGTTCTTGGTCCAGTGATGGTTGCGCGGGCCCGCGGGGAGGTCGACCACCTTCTCGCCCTGGCCGGTCAGCTGCATCGCGCCGGCAGAATAGGTGAAGCGCAGCACGGCATCGGTGGCCGCGAC